>JBFZBH010000109.1:0-5442 GCA_041308525.1 Phycisphaerae bacterium
GCATTTCGCACCGGCCATTTTTGAATCATCGTAAGCTGCTTTTCCTGCCCGCTGTCTGTCCGCACGATTGCAACCGTATCAGCTATCGTAAAGTCTCCCTCTTTTATATTTTGAATTGTGCCGTTTGTGCCGTCAGGCACCATAATCCTGTGCTTTATAAGTGGGGTCTCCTGCACCTCGCCTATTATATCGCCTGCTGATACCTTCGTTCCCGCCCCGACCTTCGGAACAAAATGCCATTTCTTCTCCCTGTTAAGTCCCGGAACAGCCGAGCCTCTGCTCATAAATGCGCCTTCGATATTGTATATCGCCGGCAGCGGTCTTTGAATACCATCATAAATGCTTTCAATCAGTCCCGGCCCAAGTTCAACGCTCAATGGTGCCTGTGTATCGACTACTGGCTCGCCGGGACCGATTCCGCCGGTTTCCTCGTAAACCTGTATGGATGCCAGTTCGCCGTGCAGCTCGACAATTTCGCCTATCAGGTTCAGCTTGCCTACGCGGACGACATCATACATCCGCGAGCCGCCCATGCCTTCAGCGACCACGACAGGCCCGGCCACCTTTACTATTTTTCCTTCTTTCTTTTCATTCATTTTGCTTTGACCCTTTCTTCAAAACATCTTCATCAGTTGTGATACAATGAATCATCATCTCTCGAGTATATTGACGCCTGTTGCCGTCTTCAAAAGCTCACCGAGCATCTTTGTCGCATATCCCGCAGATTCGGTGGTAAATGGTACAATTAAAATTGCAGGGACCGGCATATTCTGTACGGATGCAAAAACCTCCTCGGCCTTTTTGGCAATGTCTTCCTCGACAACGATGAGTGTATATCTGCTCTCGACAATTTGCCGTGCGCTTTCGGAAATTTTTTCGCTTTCCTCTTCCACTGTGAAAATATCCAGTCCCAGGGAAGAGAAGGGCATCACGAAATCCGTTTTACCCAGCACTGCAATTTTACCTTCCATCATTTTTGCCTTTTTAATACGATGTATAAAATAATAGCCTGTTTATTTTCCTGTCCGTTCCAGAATCAATTGCTTGTCGAGGTTGTTTTTCTTCGAAGTCAGTATTAGCCTGACCATCCTGATTTCCTGTTCCTTCATTAATAGATACGCAATTACCGGCTGCGGCCCTGCGATTATCTGGTTCGTCGTTGCCAGAAAGCCGGCAAGGTGCTCATCGCATAAATGCTCGAGGATCAGAAAAGATTTTTTTGCCGACAAATACGCGCTGCCTGCCTCGACGAGCCTGTGATACGGCGTCACAAAGAACAGCTGCCCGAGTGTCTCATATCCGCTTTCAAGGGCATATTTGAGCCTGTCTATTTCAAGGAAACCATCCTTAAGAAACACGCTGCCGTTCTCTGCCTGCCTAAATTTTAACCGCATCATCGTCCTTATATTTGTCAGGTCTATCACAATCCTGAAAAGTCCGCAAAGAAAGATGTTTCCCATCTGCTCAGCCGTTTGAAGATTATATTTGGCCTGCTCATCATCCAGTATGTAATCGATTTGCCGTATGTCTTTTTGCTGGTAATAAGCAAGAACTGCTTCTTCGACTATCTCCTGCATATAGTCCGGCAGAATGCCGTAATTTTCTGTGCTGAATGCCTCCTCGATTAAAGTCGCTTGTATATTGCCGCCGTCACTGTAATCGATTCCTATCGGTTTTTCCGTCAGCATCCTTCTCATTGCCAGCCGCATATTCGAAAAGTCTTCTCTCGTCCTGAAAAGCTCTGCAATCCGCTCGTCAATCATTACATCAGAGAATAATTTTCTCACTGAAGCCCTGTTCGATAGAAGCATTTGTTCGATTTCTGCGAAATTTTTCCCTCCTCTTTCGAGTGAATATTCGCTGCCGCCGAGCATCTCGACAGCCGCTTCGAAATTCTCCGCATTGGCCATATCCGCAATAGCGCCCTTCGTCAGCATTCGTGTTTCGAGCGCCCTGACAAGACCCGTAGCAAAACCGTATGCCCAGTCATCATCGCCGACCGGCGGATATAAGTAATAGTCGTTAAAAGTTTGTTCCAAAAGTTTTACCATTTTTTTCTAATCTGTTTTTAAATCCCTGTTAAGTAAAAAGCTCTTTTGCAAGCGCTCCTTCAAGTGCCTCCCTTGCCTGCTGAATCAATACCTCAGCGGAATTGTTTATCTTAATTTTTCCTCGCTTTAGCACAAACCCGGCTCCGAGATTGCCTCTTTCCGATGACAGCCTCAAATTGCCCCTTGCGCCGAGACTTTGATTGACCTGTTTTATGAAATCTTCGTTAATCCGTTTTTCATTTTTATCGACGATTACCTCTTCATCGCCTGTCTGTGCCGACTTTATCATTAGCTCAGCCATAAGGCGGCGGTAATCCTCATCGGGCAGACCTGCGAGTCTTTTTTTTGCCTCATTGAATACTTCATCGAGAATTTTTCTTTTCCCTGCAAGATTTTCCCGTGCCGTCTCCATTCTCGCGGAAGCTAAAAGCTTCAGTCTTGCTTCTGTTCCCTCCTTTTGGGCCAGAGCAAGAGTCTGCTTTTTATAATTCTCAAGCTGCTCGTTGAATTTTGTCTGTTCTGCCTGAATATGTTCAGCCGCCTGGGCAAGAATTTTTTCTGCCCCAGCTGCGGCATCCGACAGTATCTTTTCTACTACCTGTTCAGCATTCATATTTGTCACCCACTGATTTTTTTATAAATCAGATTTCTACATCGCAGCCGCTGGTGCAGCTATGTTGATGCCCAGTAGAATAATCAATAGCGATACCAGGAATCCCAAAATCGCATAAAGCTCAATCATCGCAGCATACACAACGCCGGCCTTAAACGCCATTTCCGGCCTTTTGGCACTCATTAAAATGCCCGCTGCCCCGGCCTTACCCTGATGAATACCGCTTACCAGGCCTGCGATTGCTACAGGAAGGCAGGCCGCAAAAATCTCCAGGCCTTGTGTCCACGGTATCTGAGCCACCTGGCCGCCAAATATGTTCAGCTTGGCCATCACTATCAGCCCGATGATAAATCCGTAAACTCCCTGTGTGCTTGGCAGCACAACCATTAAAAGCAGCGTTCCATATCTTTCCGGTTTTTCGCTTAATACGCCCGTCGCACTCTTGGCTGATACTCCCAGCCCGACTGCAGAGCCTATTCCTGCCAGAAAAACTGCCAGCGCCGCACCGGTTAAAGCAAAAGTTAAACCCATCATTTCCATAATTTCTTACCTCTTTTTTTCTTGTTAATTTTTGTTCTTTTTTCACTTGCCTTATGTCTTTACTGACAATTAATTATCCTGTTTATTAAAACTTCATTTCTGAAGATATATATAGCGGTAATTGTTCTGCAGGGGGGTAAACTCTCTTCCACCGCCCTGGAAAAACTTCGGGAAAAATTCGACGAACTGAAGACGCAGGCTGTGAACGAAAGCACCCAGCATCGATAGCGCAAGATTGAATAAATGTCCTCCTATGAAAATTAGCGCCCCAAAAATCCAGCCGGCATAAGGTATATCTATCACCAGCTTAACAAGAACATTTATCGCCATGCCAAAACCGGAACCCACCATCCCCAGCGCCATAAGACGAACATAGCTCAGTATGTCACCGGCAAAAAATACGGTGCTGAAAAGATTGAAAACCCCAAGCCCTATTCTTCCTCCCCATTTCAACTCGCGGCCGCTGAATAATAAAATTACCGTTGCCGGCACAAGTGCCGCAAATCCGAATATTTTGCTCAAACTTCCGGGCAGCAGTCCGGTCTTGCTCAATCCCAGACACACTAGGCAGTTCAGCATTATAATCCACGTTAGCTGGTCGCATATCGCCGCGACAATGTCTTTTCTGAAAAGATTGTGAATAAAGGCTATCAATAAACCGAACTGAATCTGAATGTAACCCAGCACAATGGATATTACAAAAAATGTCATCGGCTCTTTCATCGGGTCAAACCACATAAGTGTCTCTCTTATTTCATTCAAGCCTTTGTATAAGGCCCATTGTTGAGGAATAAGAGAGGTTATAGTATCGCTGAACCAGCTTCCCGTAAGTAATCCTGCGATGACTGTGGTAACTCCGCACATTATCAGCATCACCAGAATATTTTTATTTCCCTGCGTCTTCTTTAGAATCCACCAAAGCAGGATTATCATTAGTAATCCATACCCTACATCCGCCATACAAAGACCAAAAAATATCGCAAAAAAAGGCGCAAGAAAAATAGTCGGGTCAACGCTCGTTTGATAAGGCATCCCATAAAGTCTTGTTATTGATTCGAACGGCCTGACAAGCGGCTTGTTTTCAATCTCGATGGGTATCTCTTCACCCTCAGCAGGCTTAATCCTGTTTAGGCTCGCCGCAAATTTAGATACTATCTTCTCTAACAATCCGTAATCTTTTTCCCTGATCCATCCTTCGATTAAAACCGTATGTTCCGTCACAGGGACATTGGCCCTCGTCTGTTCCCTCGCCGATAAATTCTGGAAATGGTCGGCAAATATTTCGAGCAATATTGTATCAAACGACAGCTTTTCTGCATTTTGATTTTCTGTTTCGATTTTTTCTACGGTGTCCTTCAGAATCTTTTTCTGCTGTTCTATCAATTGGCCTGCCGTTCCTTTCATCTGCTCGAAGCTGACCTGCTCGAACTCAGCCGCCCTGAGCTGCTTTTGCACCTCCGCTTCGAAATCCTTCAGACAAATGACAACGCAGGCACATTTTCGCGCCGCCGTGCCCGCAATCTCAATCGCACAGGATAATTTGCTCAATTCCTCCTTTAACTCAGATAAATTTTGTTCAGGCAAAAGGCCCGTAATGCAGCTTGTATATTCCGTATCCTGCAGCTGCTCAACCGGAACAGTCAATTCCCTCCACGGCTCGAGCATCTGCAGAATTGAATGGCTTCTTTCCTTTGCAGCTTCAAGTTTCTCAATCCTTTCTTTGCAGACTTCACTTTCCTCCAATATCTGCATAGCCTCTCTGCCCGATACTACCCTGTTATACTGTTTCGGTTCTACGACCGCGCGCGGCGAAAGCGCACTTAAAAGCGACTTTTCCGTTTTCTCGAAACGCTTCAAAAATGCGATTGCCTCGTTTGTCCTCGATAGTATCCCCTCTGTTTCCCTCGAGCTTCTTTCCTCCACCATCAGCTCCGGCCATTCCTTGCTGACAATAGCTCTTGCTGCATCGAGAACCTCCAGGATCCCTTCATTCTGGACTTCTTCGAGCAGCTCATTTGCCTGTGAACGATGACAGGCTATGATTACTTTTGTCATTTTACAAACAGCCATTGCATCAGCCTTTGTCTATTATCTGTTCGGCGGGCTTTATCCGCTGCGCCCTGTGTTTTCCAGTATTTTTCTTACCGCAGCCTCTTTCCTGGCCGAAGCCTTATTTTGCAGCTCCAGCCGCTTGCTTTCTTGGGCACCTTTGAGCGATTGAATTTCTTCAGCGGCCTG
>JBFZBH010000110.1:0-5411 GCA_041308525.1 Phycisphaerae bacterium
TATGCAATTTTATTGCTTGCCCTTCTTTATCTTTTGCGGAGAAATCAAAATATTCAGTGATTAATTCCCCGATGTCAATCGAGTTGGGCCCGAAATTTTCAGTATGAATTTTCAGTGTTATCGGCTCTCCAAGTAAGAATTCATTTTTCTCAGGAGATACGATTACTATGACCTCATCGTCTAATTTATGAACATTTTCGGATCCTATGGCAAATTCAGTAAAAAAAACGATGTTAAACAATAATATAATACATAAATTTATTTTCTTCGAATACATATTATTTCTCCTTATGATTGGCAGAGTTCTGGGGACACCATACTTTTCTGAAATCTTAAAATCTCCAAATCCATCAAAATTTTCCTCTGCCCTAAATTATACATTATTTCCAAAATCAATGAAAATCAGGCCGTTCCGTCATTCGGTCTAAATCATCTTTTGAATCCTCTTCTGTTGCGCCCCAATTTTACACATCTCACTACCTCAATTACAACCATTTTCTATAAATATTTTGACCAAATTCTCAAATTTTTATCCCCTCAAATCCGCATAATCTGCAGTTCAAATCATAAATAGTAAATAAGAAAAAGCAAATTTCTATGAGTGTTATATTCTGTCGCACCTCCTAAATATTACCCCCAATAGTCGCCTTCCTTGATGCGTTTTTAGCTGCCTTTGCGGTGAAATTTTTTTGCGACATACGCTGTACGCTTAACGTTTCACCCCTAACTTTTCTCAAAACACCATTATCAATACTGATAATCACTTTCCTGCGGAGTTTTTACTTTACATCGATTCATTATTGATGATAATTGCACCTGTTTGAGGAATATTGTATTGGCTCTAATATAAAAGAGGTGTTCAGGGATGGATTGGCGGAATGAAATTTGGTTCCAAAGCAGCTTATTAAATCCTTTCATTCCATTATTTTTATTGTCCATTTATCAGTATTATAAAGGCGTAATATTTCCTCAAATGCTGCCTTGAACGTAATTTTTAGGTGATTTTTTAAGTAATTTTTTGACTTTTTTTTGTTTTTACGCGCTGATTTGTCCGAGAATAATTGTAAGAATTGGACGGTATTGGCTTTTATACCGTAAAAATAGGCAATTGTGTTAAATTAGGCAAGGTTTTTATTGACAATAACCCCTGTAATTTGTTAAATTAGCTATAAGCCTAAAGGTGCGGACGGAATGACATCGTTTTTTTTGGCGAAATTAGTTTTGGAACAAAACGACGGGGGTTATAATTCTTTAGCAGACGGTTTTTCATATTAAGGAGATTAGTATATGAAACGTATGGCAAGGATTATATTCATAATGTTCGTTGTTCTTTTTCTGGCAGCAGTGCCTTCAATGGCGCAGCGTCCTTTGACAAGCTCTGATGCGGACTATCAGATGGAAGAGATGCGCAAGCAGGCCGACAAAGAAAAGCGCGAGGCAATGGAACAGTCCAGAAAAGAATCAGCCGAGAAACGCAGGGCAAGATTGCTGGCAGAGGTGGAAAAATTAACACTGCCTGCAGATAACAGCCCGAAGCTGTCTGTAAAGCAGGTACAGATAAGCGGCAATACTCTGGTTACGGCCGATGAACTGATTGCGAATATGCCGCTTGTTTATAATGCATCGAAACTGCCGCTTATGAAGGCGGCCCCCGAAGAGCTTTATGACCTCAGAGAAATCGAGCAGGTTCTTACATCACCGGGGGAAGTAAGACAGGTTTCAACAAGGACTATTCAGGGATTTACGCAGTATATTGTTTCAGCATATCAGTCGAAGAATTACGGCGGCATCTATGCTTATGTTCCGCGGGAAGCGCTTAAGGCGGGAGCGAAGCTCGAAGAGGACATACTGCCGATAAATGTTATCGAGGCATCGGTGGCGGCTATTTCAATAAACGCTTATGATGTTAATCAGGCCCAGCGTGCAGAGCCTTATCTTCGCAGAGATGTTATGGAAAAGTGGTCGCCGGTGAAAAGCGGACAGGTCGTGAACAAAAAGAAGCTCGATGATTTTATAAACCTGCTTAATCTAAATCCGGACAGGTACGTATCGGCGACTGTTTCGAGAGGGGCAGAGCCAAACTCGCTGAATGTCAATTATGACCTTTATGAAACAGACCCGTGGCATTATTTTATACAGGTGGACAACTCAGGCACGCATGACAGGCAGTGGAAGCCGAGAGTTGGCGTTATCAATACGAACCTTACAGGCAGAGATGACAGGCTGACGGCTGTTGCGCAGATATCTCCGGAAAGCGACTTCGAGGACAATTATGCTGTGTACGGCAGCTACGACTTTCCGCTTTGGACACAGAAACTTCGTCTGGCGATATTTGGCGGTCGCAGCGAGTTCGATACGGCAACTGTCGGCGGGATAAGCTGGCTTGGGACGGGTAAATTCTACGGCGGAATTTTAAGATACAATGTGTTTCAGCACAGAGGATGGTTTTTCGATTTGACAGGTTCATTAAGTGAAGAAGAAAGCGATTTGAATCCATCGCTGTTTCCGGAATCTTTGGGCAGCGATGTGAAGTGGCTGCTATGGTCGGTCGGTGCTGATATTCATCGCAGGACTGATATGGCAAACAGCTCGATTATTCTTAATCGATATGAAAGTATGAATGAATCGAGCGAGGAGGCTTTTGAAAGAGCCCGAACGGGGGCGGAACCGGATTTCGAATTGTACACTATTTCGGCGCTTCACAGTCAGTACCTGGATACATACCAGGTCAACCGGCTGAGCGGTTCGTTGAGGTGGATAGATTCCGACGACAGGCTCGTTCCGGCAAAGATGACGACTTTCGGCGGGATGTACACCGTGAGAGGCTATCGCGAAGATGAAATCGTTGCTGACGGCGGGATACTTGCATCAGTGCAGTATGAATATGACCTTGTAAAGCACGATGAGAAAGAGCGCAAGCTGGCAGGTCCTGCAGATGTGAACCAGATAGCGGCAGAAGAGACGCTGCCGTGGCTTAGGAAACTTGCGCCGCTGGTATTTGTCGATGCCGGCAGGGCAGTCACACAAGACACACAGCCGGGCGAAGAAGGCACTGAAGAGCTTGTGTCCGTGGGTATCGGTATAATCGGACAGGTTAAGGAGAATTTTGAGGCGGCAGCATACCTTGGATGGCCTCTTCGCGAGGCAGGTCCGACGGACGAGGGAGACCCAAGGTGTAATTTCAGCTTTATAGCCAGGTGGTAACAAGCTTAAGAAGCTTTTGGAAATTTAATATAGCTTTTGGGGGTGCAAAAGGTTTTGGATAAACCAAAAGCACAGAGTGTATGAAAATGATGGGGGATTGTGATGAAAAGCGTAAGAAGAATTATTGACCGTTATTACTTAAGGCAAATAGCCGCATGTTTTCTGGTAAGCTGCCTGTTTTTTAACACATCAGTACTTTTGGCCCTCGAGCCGGGCAATCTTACGGGCTCTACGGGTCTTACAGGCGCTTCGTGGGGGGCCAATACAGTATTGGACACGGAGAACGGGGCGGTGCTGAACTGGAACAATTTCGACACCTTAAACGGCCAGAGTGTAACATTCAATCAATATATTTCAGGTGTGCTGAACAGCAGCTCGGCAGTCCTTAACAGGATTTCATCGGGGAATGTTCCCACGCAGTTTAATGGAGCGCTGTCTGCCAACGGCAGGGTCTTTATCGTGAATCCTGCGGGTGTAGTTTTCGGGGCAGGTGCATCTGTGAATGTTGCGCAGCTTGTCGCGTCTGGGCTGAATATGTCTGATTCCGACTTTGCGAATTATATATCGACAGGAAATATGAAGTTCACAAATCATGCCCTTGGGGGGCAGGTTGCCAACAACGGAACAATCAATGCATCACAGGCTGTTTATCTTATAGGCAAGAACGTTTTAAATTCTTCGACAGGTGCGATAAACTGCCCGGGCGGCGTTATATTGATGGCTGCGGGCGATACTGTTCAGATAGCGCAGCCGGGCAATGCTGTCACGGTAACAGCGGCTAATCCGGATTTAAGAGAGATAGATAATTCCGGCGAGCTGAACACCTCCGGAGGCCAGATAATTCTCGCAGCAGGTGATATTTATTCCAAGGCACTTGGAAATGTTGACGGATTGAGCGCCACTGCTGAGGTTGCGGATGTGAAGATGAGCGCCCTTAAGGACATTGAGGTTGATGGAGATATTACAGCGACGGGCAATATTACACTTGCTTCTAACACAGATGGTATTGGTTCAGGCGACGTCGATGCGCAAAAGCTTACAGCCGGCCAAACAGTTGATATCAAGGCGACGAATTCGGTGATTAATCTTCACGACGATGTCAAGGCGACGCTTCAGGACATTATTTTACGAAGCAGCACTATAGCAGACGATGATGTAAAACTTGATGCCGGCAGGGATGTTGTTTTAAATGACGGTTTATTTGTTGGTACCGGTGATTTGACCATCGAAGCTGACCGCAACATTAACATCGGCGGCAACATAGCTGTAAATGATGATTTAATTCTGACTCCTAATGCGGACAATAAAAACGGCGGCAATACGAATTTCACATCTGGGGCAAATCAGGATGTTGTGTCCTATTTCGGCTCGATTGTCTCGAACGGGGCAATGAATAAATCCACTCCAGCAGGCAATCTCACTTTGCGGGCAAGGGAAGACATCGAGCTTAACAGGTATGTGAATGTCGAGTGGGGCGGGATTTCAATTATTTCCGAGACAGGGAAAATTTTCACCAGAGGATTTGGTGATATGCTAAATGTGCCAATAAAAGGTTTTTCAGACCAGCTTGCGGGAAAAGGCGTGCTGCTTCCATACGGTGACGGATTAGCGGCTATTGTAATAAAAAGCGCTGCAGACCTGCTGATTGGCCCTGGAGGAGTTCTGATGGCCTGCGGCAACTATCAGCCTTATGGCGGTCCTGTTGATGACCGCTCCAGCGTTGGTTTCATAACCGAACCTGAGTATATTCCTGCGGCCGGCTCAGACTTAAGAGACCCCGGCGAATCCTTCGATGCAGCTATTTATCTGGCAAGCACGACAGGGGATGTTGATGTAAGCAGTCTTGTTACGATAATCCCCAATCCGGAAACGTCATCTACGACAGGCGCAATGGTAATTGATGCCTATAAAAACGTGACCTTTGACAATTCTGATGGAGTGCCGGGCGGAGGCCGGTTTGAGAATGGATTAAAGGGCGGATTTGTCGGCGATACCCTTGAGGTTTGTTCACGCATAACTGAATGGCTTCAGCAGGCGGCAGGGCGATTGCCGTATCCTTACGGCGGAGCGCCGGTACCGGAAAATTATCATTATGTGCTCCGCGGCGCGGGCCTGGATAATCCTGCAATAACTGACGGCAGGGCGTGGGTTCTCGAAGACAAACACGTTCCGCCGCCCTCGATTCCTCGAATGGACCTTCCGGAAAT
>JBFZBH010000111.1:0-5654 GCA_041308525.1 Phycisphaerae bacterium
AATTGTGTCTGCTCGCCTGAAACGCTCAAAGGCTCGACCGTCAATTTTTTCCTCTACGTCGAAAACGTCGATGAATTTGTCACCCATGCGGCAGCCGCCGGGGCAAAAGTTACTATGCCTGTCACCGATATGTTCTGGGGCGACCGGTATGGCCAGCTAAAAGACCCATTCGGCCATTTCTGGGGCGTGGCTACTCGCATTGAAAACATCAGCATGAACGAACTTAAAGAACGCGCTAAACAGTTCGCTATGAAATAAAGATTTGCTGCTGCTCAAACCGAATCTCGCAAAAAATTTTACTGCGGATGAGAGGAGTTGAACCTCCACCCCCGTTACGGGGACAGGCTCCTGAAGCCTGCGCGTCTGCCAGTTCCGCCACATCCGCTCAATTCATATGCCGTATCCGAAACTCACCATTAGGTTACAGCATTTTAACAACACCGTCAAGAAATATAATAGGCAAGAAACCGTTAAATCGATGGAACACTCCCTTCCGAACAGGCAGAAACCGGTCAGATTGAAAGGTAATTTATTGACAGATGGGATTTGCGTCAGGGAACAGGATAAATTATAATCTGATGCGAAAGAAAATTCGACAGATTAAAAAAACAGGGCCCAAACAGTTTGGATTGAAGAGGAATTTTCAGATATGTGGATTATCATTGTAATTGCAATAGTGCTTATAATAGCGGTGGTTATTTATAACGGCCTGATTGCAAAGAAAAACCAGGTCGAGAAGGTGTTCAGCACTATAGATGTTATGCTCAAAAAGCGATACGACCTGATTCCGCAGCTGGTCAATACCGTCAAAGGCTATATGACCCACGAACGGGAGCTGCTCGAAAGGATAACGCAGATTCGCTCACAGGCCGCTTCGGCTGGTCCCGGCGAAAGACAGGTCGCAGGTTTAAATAATGAGCTTACCCAGCTGCTGAGCAGGCTTTTTGTTGTCGTGGAAAATTATCCGCAATTGAAGGCGAACGAAAATTTTATGCACCTGCAGAGAACACTTGTTGAATTAGAGGAGCAAATATCAGCAGCCAGGCGCGCGTTCAATGCCGCTGTCAATGATTACAATAATGCTGTGGAAATGTTTCCGACAAATATTTTCGCATCGATGATGGGTTATCAAAAGAAAAACTTTTTTGAAATCTCAGCTGACCAAAGAGAAGTTCCTGCTGTCGGATTCGATAAGACAAAAGGTGCATAAAAAAATTATTTATCAAATACAAAGAGTTGCGGGAAAATTGGAAACCTTCCATTAAAAAAGAAAATTTCACAAAATTTCTGTTTTTAGAGCCCTACTATTTATCCTTAGATTTATATTCGCAAAAGATTAGAAAAATGTACTATAAATCAAGCCTTTATAAGAAAAACTTATACTACTAACCGCGAGGCTACCGTCCCACGGCTTACTACAACTTCATATCATATAAAGACTTATATTCTTTCTAAATAAATAAAAATAAAGATGTTAAGCTTTTTTTAAGCAAATATGCATGATTTCAACAATTACAACCATAATGGACCGTTTAAAAAAGTCCCATAAATTTCCTTGACTATATATTAATAATCGCCTATAATGCAGCTAAGTAGAGAAATCAAAATTGAAGAAGAGAAGAAAGGTCGGATTTAGATCGTAATAGGTTCGGCCGTAATTATTATAGTTCGCCAATAGGGTTAGGGTGTCTAAGAAGAGATGAGAGAGCGCTTGCGCGAGGATATGCCCGTACCGGATGGCTTCCGTGGTGGTGAAAATGTTTCACGCTTAACGGGACAGGGGGCGGTCAATTATAGCAGGACGACCTACAATGAGTTTGTAGGCTGCTCCGGTGCTTTTAATTCAATTCTCGAACTTATCGGGGCAGTAGCAGCCAGAAAATGCCCTATTATCATTACAGGTGAAACAGGAGCCGGCAAGGAAATGGTGGCTCGCCAAATCCACAAGGCCAGCGACAGGTCACTCAAAATTTTCGTGCCTGTTGACTGCACAACTCTAACGGGAACACTCTTCGAAAGCCAGTTATTCGGCCATATAAAGGGGGCATTCACTGGTGCAGTTGACAACACTCTCGGTTTCTTCCGCGCAGCAGACGGCGGAACCGTATTCCTCGACGAAATTAGCGAAATACCGATTGAGCTGCAGGCAAAGCTTCTGAGGATTCTTCAGGAAAATGTGGTAACACCGCTTGGCTCAACAAGGGCTTTTCCTATAGATATAAGGGTTATTTGTGCCACTTCCAGGAACCTGCAGGATATGGTAAAGGAAGGCAGTTTCCGTTCAGATTTGTATTATCGATTGAACGTAGTGACCCTCGAGGTCCCGCCCCTAAGACAGCGAAAAGAGGACATACTTCCTCTGGCAGAGCACTTCCTTGCAAACCAGTCGGCATTCTATAATGAGCCTCCAAAAGTCCTCACAGAAGAGGTAAAGAAACTTTTACTGGCCTACCCCTGGCCGGGAAATGTCCGTGAGCTTTCCAATGCCATTGAGCGGGCTTATGTCCTTACGATGGACAGAGACATCCAGCCATCAGTTTTGCCGTTCGAAATAATTGTGTCCGAATCGGCTGTTTATAATGAGCAGCAATTGCCAACACTCGACGAAGTGAAACGCAAGATTGTCACGAGGACACTGGAATATACCGGCGGACGCAAAATCGCTGCAGCAAAGATTCTCGGCATTGAGCGGCGGCAGCTAAACAGGCTCATAGAAAAACTGAATATCACTGTCCCGAAATAAAAATTCTTCATTATTCAAATATTTTTTTCCCAATACCCCGCATTTACTTTCCTATATCGACCATTCAGGCTGCATACAGCCAAACAGGCCGTTTCTCCCCTACACATTTCAAATTAAAAACTTACAGCGAAATTATTATTTTTCCGCCGACCATAAAGGCTGGTCCACCCTTAATGTGATTTCAGCTGCGAAAATTTTTATCAAGCCGTAACACGTTATACGACAATGTGTTGTGGCTTTTTTATTTTTTTCTCAATCGCTGGCACGCCGTTCGCTAATACATCTGTTACTGAAGATTTGTCGCACCTTTTTGATGATGAACGGCTCTTTAACAAATGAAAAATATGAGAGCAGACACGGTTTATGCCGTGATTAGAATATGCTCACGAGGAGTTTTCTCACCCCCAAGCTGGGCTTGATAAACCAGACCTCTCAAAAAACGATTGTTGTGAGAAGGGTCGATGAAAAGTGGTTTAACTCAGGCCTGGCACGCAAAAAACGGCTCCAGATTCAATGGCAGCCGATATTAAATTTGAGCTCTCTCTTCTCTTCTTCGCTGGGTTCCGGATAGTCACACTTGACTTCCAACCCAGCAAGAAAATCAGCATGCGAAAGCATGATTATGATAAAAGATAAAACTCTCTCTTCTCTTCTCCTCTCTGCTGGGTTTGGTGTTTGTCGGAGGTTGGTGACAAACCCAGCACGAAAGTTAACACGCGAGTGCGTGATAATTATAAATAACACACCCGAGAGTTTGGAGGCCCGGACAAAAAAAGAGTAATGGACAACTGAAGTTTTCAGGAAGTGAAATTAGTCGATGATTTTTCTTTTACAACCAAAGGTACTGACAATCGGGCTTGAGGAAAAAAATCAGGTGTTGGAGGAACTTTCTGTGCACCTGATTAAATGTATTGGCGGATTCGAGGCCGCCGGCTATTTGAAAAGAGAAAAGGTTGACAGTGTGATTACTGCCTGGAACCTGCGGGACATGCCCGGAGGCCTTTTTGTCAAAAGGCTCAGGGCGGTAAAGCCCGATGTTCCGTGCATTGTGTTTATTGATTCAGGAGATATAGAACAGGAAATTGCTGCCCGAAGCTGCGGGGCGTCCGTCGTGCTGACGGACAAAACCGATGACGATTTCTTCCGAAGCGTTGTCCTGGAAACGATGAGGCTGCCGCAAAGCTGCGTAATGGAAGAAGCCCATCCAAGGATAACAAGAAGCTCCGGCATCAAGGGCATAAAGACAGACAAAATCGAGAGCAAGCACGGCATCGAATAGGCCGTGAAAAAATATGCTCACAAGGAGTTTTCTCACCCTCTAAGCTGAGCTTGACGACCAACGGGGGGAAGTCCTCTGGTTTGAAGGCTCAGCGCGAAGTTAGCACGGCTGTGCCGTGATGGCTATATAGAAGTACAGAAGTTTTTATAAATTCGGAAAAAGGAAGTTCTCTCTCTTCTTTTTGCTGGGTTTGTGTTCTAACAAACAGCAAACCCAGCCTTGAATATATTCACGGTTCTCGGTGAACCGTGGTGATATAGAAACGGCAAAGAAAAAGGCAAAGGTCGCTGGGTTTGAACCCGGAAGGTTGACTTGCAAACCCAGCGGGAAAAGTATGCGGTTGCGCTGCAACCGTTTATGGATATATTATACCTGTAAACTTCGAATGGGGTGAGTGCTTAGTTTTTTAGCCTTTCGGAGGTACTGTTCATGAAAAATAAATGCGCACTTTTGTGCGCAATGCTGATTTTGTTTGCGCTCGCAGTTCCGCTGCGGGCGGGCGTTGTTCCCCGTATATAAGTGGAACGAGCACAGCCACTCTTCTGACAGACGGACCTTATGCGGGCTGGTATCTTTATGAAATAAAAGTTGAATGGAATCTCAACCGGGGCTTAAGTCATTGGGACCTTATATTAAAGCCCGGATGTGCCAACTGATTGAATTTCCCAATCCTGCGAGCTCCTCAACAGGAGAATCAGGCTTAGTTCACTGGACCAGAGCTTTCGAATTGAAAGACAAAAGCCTGGATCCGGAAGTTTTAGTATGAATTGTGCGCAGCCGTTGTTAGCGCTAAATTTTTAACATTATGCTTGATGAGTAATGAAACTTATTCTTGGAGGTACTGTAGATGGAATTGTGCAAAGAAGCAAGATATCTTAAAAAGCTAATTTTTGGTGTAAGTTTAATAGGATTGCTGTCTGTAACTGTGCAGGCAGCCGTAGTCGATCTGACTTCCCCTGTTGATTTTCCTAATAATTCCGGCAACATTAATGGAGCTATCTTTATGCAATGGGACGGACAGCCGCAGGGAACAGGTAACATCGACCCATTTCTCAGAATCCAGGCAAAAGGAACCGTAGAAGGCTACAATACTAATTCAGGAAAGCCGCTCGATGACAAGGATGCCGGTGGTTCGAATTGGAACCATGTCCTTTTGTTGGATACCATTCCGCTTGTAAATATCGAAGGCGAAAATTATCGCGAGTTGCTCTTAGACCTTAATGAAAGTGGGTCTATTACATCGCGGTTGCTGTCGTTGGACCAGCTAAAAATATTTCAAAGCAGTGATAATACTCTTACTGACCCCACTTCTCTGGCACCGATTTACAATCTCGATGGTAGTCCTGACGGTGATAGCGTGGTATTATTAAATTACAAACTTAACGGCGGAAGCGGTAATGGGGATATGCTTGTTTATATTCCAACCAGAGTTTTTACAGGCGATTTGTACGTGTATTTATACTCATCCTTTGGCGCAAGCACTATTCAGACTGCATTAAATCCTACCGGTGACTGGATGTCAGATGCTGGTTTTGAGGAATGGGCCGTACGGACTGTTCCTGAACCAACTACGATTATGCTGCTCGGCACAGGACTGCTGATTTTTCTGAGCAAAAAAAGAAGCGGATAAGG
>JBFZBH010000112.1:0-5321 GCA_041308525.1 Phycisphaerae bacterium
GTTTTTGCGAACGAACATTTCTTTCTGGATGTCGTCGTAAATCCGCTGGAAAAACTTGGGGTCTTCAATCCTCTTGGAGTCTTCGAAAGTGCCGTAGCGGGAGCTGTCTTTTGACTTATTTAAAAAAACAAGCCTCTCCTTAACTGTATTTTCGCCGAACTGCTCGAGAGTTGCAGTCACTTCAGCGTTGTGCATAGTTCCACCCCAAAAGTCCTGTTTTATTCCAGTTTCACCCTGAATGACGCCTGACTGAAAGTCTGCATTTTTTATTACGTAACCTTCATCCCCAAGGACCTGGATAGTGGCCTTAAAGGCATCTTCATAGCTGCCCTGCAGCTCCCTTGCTTCCAGAGACCTTCTCTGAAGGGCTGTCAATTCTGGTTCAGGAGCACAGGCGGCAAAAAATATAATTAAAAAAAGGGCAGGAAAAATTTTTCTCATCGCCTTTCCCTTTCTTAAAATGCCGACGACCTGTAGCTGCAGGATTTGACCACTTCCTTGCTGTCGAACTCAATCATCAGAGTGAATGTCTTTGTCGAGGTCGAGCTTTTGTCGCTGCCGCCGCCTGCGACAATAACGTTCCAATAGCCGTCCTTCGAGGTCTGCCTGACAGAAATGGTATCATAAGTCCAGACTTCATTGCCGCTTTTACTTTTAGTTATTATATTCGGCGGGCCGAAGACCTCCAATATCTCCTGCTGAGTAGTAACACCTTCGACGATTTCCTTTTTTACCATTCCAGGAGTGAGGTTACTCGGCTCGACAGGCTCGGCTGGTTTGCAGCCGCAGATAAAAACGCAGATTAGAATTAACGGTAATATGATTTTCATTTTTGATCCCTTTCAAACAAACGGTTGACCCATAGTGATAATTGTACAATGTATAGCTCTGCAAGTCAAAAATAAAGAATCGAAAAAACTATCGACTGCCTGAAAGATTAGAAACGTTTTGTATAGGCGTGGCAATAAGGCAGTTTGCCGTTCTTCTGATAATACTGCTGATGATAATCTTCTGCGGGCCAGAATTTATCTGCCTTGGCAAGCTGAGTTGCCACCTTTAAGCCCTTTTGTTTGAGGATTTGAATCAATTTTTCAGCGGTTTGTTTCTGGGCATCGTTCACATAAAAAATTGCGGAGCGATATTGAAAACCGATATCGGGTCCCTGCCGGTTGACCTGAGTCGGGTCGTGGATTTCGAAAAAGAGTTTTGCGAGCGCCTCGTAAGTCGTTTTGCTGGGGTCGAAGGTAACTTCCATTGTCTCTGCGTGGCCGGTTGTGCCGGTGCAGACCTCTTTATAGGTCGGGTTCGGCTTTGTGCCTCCCATATAGCCGACCTTTGTGGAGACGACACCATTGACATCCCTGAAGAAATATTCTACGCCCCAGAAGCATCCGCCTGCAAAATACGCCTTTTCGAGGGCAGGCTCTTTTTTGGCTGGGACAAAATTCATAGAAATCGAATTGACGCAGTAGCGTGTATTTTTCGCAGTTAACTGCTCACCTTTAAAAATATGACCAAGATGCCCGCCGCAATTATTGCAGATGATTTCCGTGCGGATGCCATCTTTATCGGGAATAGATTTAACTGCACCAGGGACTGCGTCATCGAAGCTTGGCCAGCCGCATTCGGATTCGAATTTATCGCTGGAACGGAACAGCTCGGCATTGCACCGCTTGCAGGTATAGGTGCCCTTCTCGCTAAATTTGTAATATTTGCCGCTGAACGGGGCTTCGGTGCCTTTGTAAATAATGACCGCTTCTTCCTGTTTCGTTAATTTGTTTAATTTTTTGTTCTGATTTTGTTTCATTGTGTTAGCATCCTTGACTTTTTTAGAATTGGGGTCAGCCGGCTGTTTATTTTTTGGCGCCTGCGAAACAGCGGAAACCGAATTTAAATAAAAAATCGAGCCGTTTAATGCGGCTGCGTAACCGACCCAGATTAGATACGGAATCAGCATAATGGCCGCAAGCTTATAAACCTTTTTAAATTTTATGTAAGTAACCATAATCGCAATCCATAACAAAATAATTTCCAAAAAGGCCAATGCAGCCAGATGAAGCCAAAAGAACAGCGGTGTCCATAATGCATTAAGGCCTAATTGTATTACGAAAAAGCCGAGTGCTTGTTTAACGCCCGGGCTGCCCAGCCCTTTGTTCCAAACCAGAAACGCAGAAACAGCCATTAAAAAATACAATATGGTCCATGCGGGACCAAAGAGCCAGTTGGGAGGCGTAAAGAAGGGCTTTTGAAGGGAGGCATACCAGATTGTTATCGATTCTCTGGTTGTAAACAGGGCACCGGCTGCGGCGACGCCAAAACAGGCTGCGAGGCAAATTATTAATTTCAAAATTGTTTTAAGCATCAAAATGCCCCTTTCGATTACGTTTAACATTTTAACAGATTTTTCAGCACAGGCATATAAAAGGTTAGGAGTCTTTTGGCCTCTTTATGTAAAAGAGGAAACTGCCTGAATTTAAGCATAGATTCATCACTTCGTTCAGAATGATAAATTTTCAAAAATTTTTTAATGCATTTTCGATTAAGATTTTTTTCAGGCAGCCTGACAGGTCGGGGTATTGAAAATGGAAACCGGCCCTGAGTAGTTTTTCCGGATAAATATCCTGGCTGGCAAGCAGGGCCTCATCCGCCATTTGACCGAAAAATAACCTTAAGGCAAAAACAGGCACAGGAAGCCAGCAGGGACGTTTCAAAATTTCAGAAAGAATTGAGCAAAATTCCTTATTGGTTACCGGCTTTGGCGAGGCAAGATTAAAAGGACCTGACAGGCCGGTATTTTGCGTCAGGAATTTAATTGCGGCGATTTCATCAGCAAGACTTATCCAGGAAACCTGCTGAGTGCCTGAACCGATTGGGCCGCCCAGAAAAAATTTGAATGGCCGAATCAGTTTCGGTAAAGCGCCGCCGTTTTTGCCGAGAACAAGAGATGTTCGCAAAAGTATTGTCCTTATGCCGAGAGAATCGAACTGCGCTGCAGAATTTTCAACCGATTTGCAGACATCGGCGAGAAAGCCTGTGCCAGCAGTTGAAGACTCAACAAGCTTTTCTTCGCGCCTAGTCCCATAAAAACCGATAGCGGAAGCTTGTAAAAAGACTTTCGGTTTGGATTTGGCGTTTTTGACGGCTTCGAATAATACTTTGATACAATCAATCCGGCTGTTAAGAATTTTCTTTCTGCGCTCATTCGTCCATCTTTTCGCTGCGATATTTTCTCCGGCAAGATTTATCAGCGCATCTGCATTATCGAGATGCTGCTGCCAATTGCCGAGCGTTTTTCCATCCCACTGGACAATCTGAACTGATTTATGCAGAACTGCTTCTGCCCCTTGAGGATTCGTAGTCAGTGCAATGACATCACAGCTTTCAGAAAGCTCTTTACACAAAGCCCTGCCGATAAAACCTGCTGCACCTGTGATAACTACTTTCATAATTGGGCCTGATTTTCAAGCTGAGAAATTTTTTCCACGTATTTATCTGCGTCGAATTTCCTGTTGAGGCCGTCGGCGTTCATATATCTTATATTTCCGAAGATTTGGCGGCTGCTCCAGGGCCTGTCATGCTTTCCGAAACACCAGGCGACGCCTGCAAAGCCGTTCGGGTCACGGCCGTCAAGTTCGTATTTGTTATTCAGATAAAGTGCAACTTTAAAGGCCTGCCGGGGCGTTTTGGTCCATTCGAGAATTTTTTTGCCCCAGTACATTCTCATATATCCGTGCATCTTGCCTGTAATAAGCATTTGGTTTTGTGCGGCGTTCCAGTATGGGTCGTGTGTTTGAGCCTTTTCCAGCATTTTCAGGGAATATAAATAAGGTCTTGTATCGGCGGTATGAACATTCAGCGTGTGAATAGCCCAGCGGGGCAGGCCGGAAAATTTATCGTAATTATTATTGTAGAAGACATAGTTGAAACTTAGCTCTCTTCGAACTATCAATTCTTCCAGAAATGCATCCTTGCCGGGGCTTTTAGATTCGGAAACCTTCAGCGCAATATACAGCGGAGAAATCTGGCCGAAATGCAGATACGGGCTTAGATTAGAGGTAAGGTCTTTGCTCGGGTCGTTTCTTAAATCAGCATAATGGTCTAATTTTTCCGCAATAAAATTTTTCAGCAGTTTCTTGGCCTCACTCGTACCGCCTTTGAATACCGAGACGGGCCGAACAGTTTTATCAATATTAAGTTCCGAGAGAACATCATCAATGCTGCTGATATCGAGGCCGTCAAATTTAAGGTTCAAAGAATCAAACTGCGGTTTTGTGTTTTGCATTTTTACAAGATATTCATTGAGCCGTGCCTGTATTTTGGGCCTGAAAGTCGCAGCGGAATATTCCTCCTTGCCTGAAGCCTCCACTACAGGAACAATAAGATTTGTCTCTACTTCTTCGAAGGAACAATCAATATTTTTTGCAGCGAGAGCACGCCATTTTTTCTGTATGCGTGTATGCCCTGCATCAACAATCACAGCGGATGCATTTTCGGAAAGCTCGATGGCGGCTGCCTCAGGTGATTGCTGTTTTATAACAAATTTGATGCCCTGCTTTTCGAGCGCTGTTATTGCTTGATTGAGGCATTCGAGCATAAATTTATAATGCCTGAGGTTCGCTTCAGGATAATTATCACAAAGACCGAAAACGGCAACAATGGGTAGTTTTAAATCGTTTGCTTTTCTGATGGAGTACTCGAGGGCATGGTTGTATTCAGTTCTCTGTGCAGCCTGCATCCAGTAAAGGATATATCTGCCCTTTTTGAGAGGCCTGGTATTTAACTTTCTTATACGTTTTTGCAGCAAAACGATTCTCCGCATTTGCTATTTAAATTTTTTATGTGCACAAAAAAACGGAAAGGAAATTTACCTTTCCGTTATACTCATTTATGCCTGTCAACAGTATTTAATAGAAGACGAGGCAGCATAATTGTCTTTAGTTACCGGCTGGTTAAAAACCGTAAACAGGTTTGAGCTGTGCCTCAGTCGGCATAGTGTTATAGTATTCACCTTTAGGGCCGACAAAACCAACGCCCTGCTTTCTAAGGATTACCTGGCTGACAGAGCCGTTGCTATTGGTGATGTTGACAGTAACAAGCTGGCCTTCTTCACGAAGCTGGTCGATTTCAGCCTTAGTCTTCTTTTTGTCCTGCTCATTGCCGATCATATATCCGCCGCCGGCTCCAATAGCACCGCCAATCAGCGCTCCTTCGGCGGTGTTGCCAGACTGATGTCCTATAATAGCAGCTCTATGTCTTGGCCTGGTTTTCATTGCTGCCTGTGAGTCTCAGGCGGGCAAAGGTGCAGGTATAGGCGGCCTTGC
>JBFZBH010000113.1:0-5303 GCA_041308525.1 Phycisphaerae bacterium
GCTGCAAGAAAATCACTTCTTATAAGCTCATAATCGGGGCTGATGGAAAGGCGGACTTCGCAATTCCAATTGTTTTCCTTAGCCAGCTGCTGAATAAGAGTTTTGAGCCTGCCGCTGTTGCTGACGGGACTGTCGAGAAGCCAAAGCACTTTAGCTACACTCGCTTCTTTTAAAAATTCATTTATTAACTTTACAGCAGGGATAGTTTCCTCGACCTTTCGGTATGTTCCATGCAAACTTGCCAGGTCGCGAAAGCAGCCGTCGCGCCCGACGAAGATAATACCGCCGCTTAGTGCGGCTTCGATTGTGATTAGAACGTTATAACCATCTACTGCGACGGTCTGGCCCGCGATATTGTAAATTTTAACCTCACGATTTTTGCGATCTTTTAACTGCTCTTCGGAACAGGCCGAGCGCATTACAGCAAGTCTTTGCCGCTCGGTGAGTGAAAATCTGTCACAGACAAGTTTGAGAGCACATTTGTCTGCATATCCTTTTGAAAGCAGAAGTGAAAAATCACCAAGAGCCTGCTTTAGACAGGCGATATGTTCCGGCCCAAAAAGTTTTTCATCCGCCGGATGCGGCCCTCTGTGTATTCGTTTGTCCGGCATATTTAATTGACTATTTGCTATTTGCGATTTACTATTAAACAAAATATCCGGTTTGCGTTCGGTATGTTAATGTTAAATTATCAATAGTAAATTGTAAATAGTCAAATTATGGCAAGTCACAATTTAGCTTATGTAAAAATAGATGAGCTGGAAATCATCGGCTATTCGGTCGCCGGCGAGGAAACGGTGATTGCTATGCCGCAACTCGATGTATGTTTCGATATTGGAAAAGCCCCTGACCAGGTAATTTCAATCAACAATGTCCTGCTGACACACGGGCATATGGACCACGCAGCAGGGATAGCATACTACCTTTCGCACCGTAATTTTAACAATCAGACGCCGGGAACAGTTGCGGCACCAGCAAATCTGATTGAACCGATAAAGGAAATCTTGGCATCTTGGGAGATGGTAGATGGCAGCCCGATACCAGCAAATTTAATTGGAGTAAGTGCCGGTGATGAAATACAGATAAAGCCGAATCTTTTTGCGAGGGTTTTTCCTACGAAGCACAGCAGGGGGTCTGTGGGATTTACGGTTATTGAAAAGCGGAAAAAACTTAAAAAAGAATACAACAGCCTGACCGGCCCGCAGATAGTAGAGCTTAAAAGACAGAATATTCAGATAGATGTGCCGGTTGAAATTCCAATCGTTACTTACTTGGGCGACACTCAATATGTCGATTTCTCACAGTTGGATTACATAAAGAACAGCAAAATACTCATTGCGGAATGCACATTCTATGAAATCGAACACAACGAGCGGGCCGAGGCAGGAAGGCATATGTATATCAGAGAGTTTGCAGAACTTGTAGAAACAATGCAAAACGAGCATATCGTGGTGACGCATACGACCCAAAGAACATCGCTGCAGGTAATCAAAGAGACGCTAAAAAATGCTCTCTCGGAAGAAAAATTCTCAAAGACAATCCTCTTTATGGAAAAGAGGAAAAGATAATTCAGTGCTTTCTTTAAAAACAGCAGTGATTTCACCAAGACAGTTTTAATCATGCCCATAATTACCTTGAGAGCAGTCCAATAAATTGTCCAAATTTTCATAAAACTATTGCTATCCTGAAATAAAGATGGTTTTTTAAGCGTCTTTTTTACCAGAAAATATTATAATAATGCCGTGAAACCATAAATACAGGATTGGATTAGTTATGATTACAGCGTTATTAACTTGTGAAAAACGAAACCATCTTAAATATTCAGTCACGCCCATATTAATCTTCTTACTATTTTGCCTGTCATCAACTTTTTATGGACAGGTGCAAATTTATGTCAGTATTGTCATGCACAATGAAGAGCCGCCGGGCTATCCAGATTTTGTCAACAACCAGCAGGCATTCTGGGCGCACAGAGCTGCCGTGGTAGATTTTGCAGGCATGCTCAAAGCGAAAGATGTAATGTTTAATTACCAGTCGGATTGGAATTTTTTAAGGGCCATCAGTCTGTATGACACAGGGACGCCAGACACAAACAATAAAAATGTTTTACGATATATAAAAGAAGATATGGGCTTTGAGGTTGATCCTCATGCTCACGAAACGCTTTATAATTATGCTGATGTTGCCTATCTTATAGAGGCCTGTGGTGTAGTACCATCACATACTGCCGGCGGCATGATAGTTGAACCTCCGGAGCAATCCATACTGGAACAATTCTGGCAGCCGATAACCGGAGCCCAATATCCGCAGGCGGTTTGGCAGGCACAAATCCTATGGGGCGGCGGCACAGCTATGCACCAAAATGAAGAATCTCTGTGGGCATCAGGTATATGGAAGCCGAAAGATAAATATCATTTTCTTGAGCATTCGGATTTGGCCTTGCTGCCTAACGTCGGCCATTACGGTTCGAAATGGGAAAATCTCGATAAGCTGATTGTGCTGGCAAATGACGGCAAGCTCGATCCAAACAATATCTATACCTGCACAATCTTTGCAGGCCAAAGCCAGCTTCTTCAGCCAGGATTTATTTCAGATTTCGAACAGAAAATAATTCAGCACAAAAACTTCAGCTTTATTCAATGGAAGGGCCTCGCTGAGGTTATTGAAATCTGGAAAAACCAATATAATTCAAGGCCGAACATACTTAAATATCTTCAGAATGATGCAAATAATCTTTTAATCAACAGCAGTTTTGAGTCTGGAAGCAGCGGACAGCCTATTGGATGGAAAACTTTTACCCCTGGTCCGCCCGGCGCGGTTTATTCCTGGGACGGCACAAAATCTGTCAGTGGGATTTACAGTGTGAAAATTCAAAACAGTACATCTGGTATTGGAATGTGGCAGCAGACAATAAATGTTGTTGCTGGAATGGTATATGAATTAACCGGCTTTGTCAGCTTCGAGAATATTGTGCCGCCGGGCAACTGCAGACTTCAAGCAGTCTTTAGAGACTCTGCAAATAAAATTATTCAGTTTGTCGATTTGCCACGTCACGACGGAACCAGAGTTTTCGAATTCGATTATCCTGCCCGGCTCAAATTCAGAGCGCCGGCAAATGCCGTCAAAGCAGAAATTAACTGCCTTTTGCAAGGGCAGGGCAAAGCCTGGTTCGATGACATCTTTTTCGGGCCGGCTCCTGCAGGCAGTATAAGCGGCCATGTCAACGACGGCTGCGGTAATCCTATCGGGGGCGTAAATGTTTATTTGCATGGGAAACCATGGGGTGCTGATTACAATGACATTACCGATGTAAATGGTTTCTATCATATAAGTAATGTCCCTGTCACTTTCGATAGATATATAGCGATAGCTGAAAAGAACGGATTAAGAACCAGGGCAGCCGGCGCTATAGCTGTAGCAGAAAAACAGACAACACAAGTAGATTTCAATCTGAGAGCGGGCAGTAATCCTGTTGACAATCTTAATGTTAAATTCGGCTCTCTCGAATTGAATCTTGCATCCGACCCCTGTATTGTTCCAACCGATGCTCTAATTCCATCCGACAGTAATGGATACCCTCCTGAGGTGCGCGAGTATCTTGAAAGTGATGAATATATCAAAAGCAGCGACCCGCAAATCATTCTTCTTGCACAGCAGATCTTCGAAACAGTGCCCGAACCGAACAGGCAAAACACATACGAAGTTGCCTGGGCTGTTTATGAATGGATTGTCAGGCGAATTAATCATGATGAAGTTTTCGGCGATGTGTCTTCTCCCTATCGGGATGTCACCAGCGGCATATATCAGACAATACAGGCAGGCGGCTGGGCCTGGGGGTGCTCCTTTTACGACTGGGCCTACAAAGGAATGGAACTGGTTAAGTCCGGATGCGGTATTTGTGTTGAACATTCATGGTTGAGTTGTGCATTATTAAGGGCTTTGAATATTCCGGCAAGAGCAATTGTCGGCTCCGCCCAATTCTGGGTTCAAAAGAACAACCAATACGGTTACTGGGTCGGACTGAGCACCAATGGCGGATCGAATGTATATAGAGAACACGGATTCCTTGGTTCCGGTTTTGGTTTTATGCCCACGCCATCATTTTTCTCGGTGACAAGCGAGCCGCTTTTGCACGAAGACTGGAATATGGCTGACAAAGGATTGTGGAATGAAAGACATCCCTGGGGTGTAACTTACACATCGGATTCTGCAGGACTTGCAGAGGCATTGGCCGATATGAATGACTTTACAGAAACAGGAATTGCCGGGCCGGGAATGTCTGTATCTCCAGCAGAAGACCGATATCAGATTCACTATAGTGACATTACAATAAATTTATACAACAGCGGTTTTCAGCGAATTATTGATGTTCGTTTTCCAATAGTCATGGATTCTGCAGGTCATCGTGATATGAACCGATTTGCGTATTGGACAAACCATCCCGAATGTATAAAGAGAGCATATATCGATACTATTACTAATCCGCCGACTGAAGGTATTCAGAGATGGTTTCATATCGAGTTTGATATCATCAGTCTGCTGAGACTTTCTGACATAGATGGGAACGGCAATATAGATATGAGTGACCTTGAAGCACTTGTATTAAACTGGCTAGGGCCTGATGGCTGTGTTATTGGTGACCTCGATGGTGACAGCGATGTTGACTTTATTGACATTGCATACTTCGCAAATGACTATTAGAGCCTAAGCTTCTCTCTATTTGTACAAACCTCATCAAGGTTTTAGTCAAAATGCTTTAGCTGAGGCAATTAGCTGATTAATAACGCACTTCGACAAGAGATACCGAGTGCCTGGGCAGTTCGAATGCAAGAGATAAAATGCCTTTTTCCACATTATAACTTTTCGCTGGTTCCAGCAATTCAAGCTCTGCGGCTTTTTTCAGATCAGCTATCTGTTCTACTGATGGATTTTGCGGGCTTCCCATTGAGACCCATCTGGTATAGGCGTTGCTGTGGGTCTTGTCTATCCTGTAATGAGTGACATCGGCCTTGGAAATATCTGCAGGCAGTTTAATTTCGAGTCTTACCTGATTTGGCTCGGCATCGACGATATCATCGTGATAGTTCCACATAATGACCTGCACCATTTTGCCGCTTGCGGTCGCCATCCCGTCTATATCAGGGGCGATCCTTACTTTTTCCTTTATAATTTTTTCTGTACCAAGTGCTCCAGTGCTTGTCAGGGGGATTCTGTTGCCTTCGAGCTTGCCGAGCATCTTAAAGCCGTTCAAAACAGGCTTATGTATTCCGTTTGTTGAAAGAGTCCGGAAGCCCTCGAAATAC
>JBFZBH010000114.1:0-5268 GCA_041308525.1 Phycisphaerae bacterium
GAGGAAGACTGGAAGAATTTTGGCACAGCGCGGTCGGTGATAAGCCAGGAAATACCTTTTGAGTTAATGTCGCGGCTTTATAAGGCCGAAAGCCCGCTTCAGGCAGTTAAGATGGGTTACGGCAAGACGATATCATTTGTCGAGCAGCAGTACCTGACGCTGAAGGCGCTTGCGCAGAGGAAATTAAGCCCCAAGGGCCTGATGGGGCCGGTAGGGATAGTGAGGGCGAGCTACAAGCTTGTGAAGGAAAAACAGTTTGTCGATTATGCATATATAATCGGGGTGATGATAAACGCGGCTGTTGCTGTGATTAATCTTCTGCCGATACTGCCGCTGGACGGAGGCGCTTTGTTCTTTTTGCTTATTGAGAAGCTCAAGGGTTCGCCGGTGAGTGAAAAATTTCAAACTTCTCTGGCAACAGCGGGTGTAGTGCTTGTGATTCTGGTATCAATTTATATCACGGTGAATGATATCATGAGATAAAAGGGAATGATTGTTGCTGTTTCAAGGATGGTAAAAAATGGCAGTAAAAGAGCATCATACCGGTATTTCAGCAAATGAAAAGAGCAGGGGCTTTTTGCCGCTGCAGTCCAATGAGGTTTCAAGCAAACGATGTGAGGGATTTCACAGAAAGACGATTGACAGCCTGATTTCATCTGACCGGCCGGTATGGGAGCAGATAGAGAAGGAATACACAAGGCAGAAGGCAAGCTTGCAGCTTGTGGCGGCGGAGAACAGGTGCTCGGCAGCAGTGCTGGCGGCGCTCGGTTCGATTTTGCAGAATAAGACGGCGGAAGGACCTGCAGGCGAGAGGCTTCACGGCGGATGCAGAGTGGTCGATGAGATTGAAAGGCTTGCGATTGAGAGGGCAAAAGAGACTTTTAATGCACAGTATGCGAATGTTCAGCCGCACTCTGGGACGCAGGCGAACCAGATTGTACTTAATGCTGTTTTGCAAAAGGGCGATAAAATTCTGAGTCTGCCCGATGAGCAAGGGGGACATTTCTCTCACGGTTCTACGGCTTCGATTACGGGGAAACTGTATAAGGTGGAGCATTATCATCTGGACAAAAAGACCTTCAGACTTGATTATGATGAGATAAGAAAAAAGGCGAAGCAATGCAGGCCTAAGATGATTATATGCGGGGCGAGTGCGTATCCGAGAGTGATTGATTTCGGCAATTTCAGGAAGATTGCCGATGAGGCGGGGGCATTTTTGCTGGCTGATATTTCGCACATATCGGGTCTGATTATAGCGGGGGCGCATCCATCATCGATTAATTTTGCGCATTTTACGACGACGAGCACATACAAACCCGGCGGGCCGAGAGGCGGCCTTATACTGATGGGGAAAGACCATAATCAAAAAATTAATTTTGAAGGAAAGAGCATTGCGATAGAAAAACTTCTGGAGCAATCGACATTTCCGGGGATACAGGGGACGCCGTATTTCAATCACATCGCAGCGAAGGCGGTCTTTTTCAGCGAGACACTTTCGGATGAATACAGGCACAGGCAGTTTAAGATTGTTGAGAATGCAAAGCGGCTTGCAAGCGGGCTTGTAAAGGCGGGTCTGGATGTGGTGACAACTGGGACGGACAATCATTTAGTGCTGGTGAATGTAAGCGTAATAAAGAAGGGATTGACGGGCGACATTGCACAAAAGGTGCTGGAAGAATGCGGCATTGTCGTTGATAAAATAGATTTGCCGTATCAGAAGAAAGGCATAACCAGCGGAATACGGCTTGGAACGCCGATTGTGACGAAGATAGGAATGGGGCCGGAACAGATGGAACTGGCAGCTTTACTGGTCTGCTCTGTTTTGAGGGCGATAAAGCTGACTGGCAGGGGCGGTTACGAGATTGACAGGCAGGTGAGGCATAAGGCAATTGAGGAGATTGCAGGGCTTTGCAAAACTTTTGACAAAGAGGATTTCTGAGATTAGTATAAGCCGGACTGACTAATATAATCTTTCATTGCCGGAGCCGAAGTTATGCAAAAGCCGTTTGTATGCGTTGTCATTGCTGCATACAATGAGGACAAGGTAATTGCTGATGTCCTTCGTGAAATAATTGAGTGCAATCCATCATACAATGTTGTGGTTGTTGACGACGGCTCAACGGACAAGACGGCATCAGTGGTTTCACAATTGCCTGTGCATCTTGTTACTCATCCTGTAAATCTTGGGCAGGGTGCTGCGATAGCAACGGGGATTGATTATGCCCTTTCTCACGGAGCGGACGTGATAGTGACATTCGATGCGGACGGGCAGATGTCGCCGAAGGACATAGATACGCTTGTAAAAAAGGTGACACAGGAAGGTTACGATGCTGCACTTGGTTCGCGATTTTCGAGCAAGCCTGTTGAGGGGATGCCGCTGCTTAGGAAAACACTTTTGAAGACGGCTGTTATTTTTACGAGGCTTACGACGGGATTGAAATTGAGCGATATTCATAACGGATTTCGGGCGTTCAGCAGAGAGGCTGCGAAGAAGATTACGATAACACAGAACAGGATGGCGCACGCATCGGAGATACTTTCTCAGATAGCATCGAAGAAGCTGAGGTACTGCGAAGTGCCTGTTTCGATACGATACACGGAATATTCGAAGGCCAAGGGGCAGACAATCTGGAACACAATTAATATTCTTTATGAGCTGCTCACCGGAAACAAAAAATGAAGGCGAGCGACTGGCAAAGTCTGATTGAGTATTTATCGGTCCCGGGGACGAATGAGGCGCTTGCTTTTGGGCAAGATTGTCTTCAAAGCAAAGAAGGTTTGAAAAAATTTCCTGTGAGGGATCATTTCATAGATTTTATATGCGGAGTGAGCGGCGGCAAAGACGGGGCGCTGTCGCAGCTGGAATACTGGGAGAGCGAGAAACCGAATCTTCGGGAGGCACAACATCCTGTGCAGGTAAAGTTTGCAGAACAGCGGTTCAGATACCTGGAGCGATTTATTAAATTCGACGAAGTTAAAAGTGCTATCGATATCGGGTGCGGAAACGGGGCAGGGACATTAAGTTTGAAAAAGAGAGTGGATACTGTTTTCGGACTTGATATGTCCGAATTTCTCTTAAGCCAGATGCCGGAGGGGATTGCGGCCATTCGTGCAAGCGGGGACAAATTGCCGTTTCGTGACAAGTCGGTTGATTTTTCGATGGCGTGGGAATTGATACATCATATAGAAGAGCCAGAGGGTGTTTTCAGGGAGATGAGGCGGGTGAGCAGAAAATGGGTTGTAATTTTCGAGCCGAACAGATGGAACCCTTTGCAGGCTGGCTTTTCGCTTATCGTATCGAAAGAGCGGCTGGGATTGCGAAATACACGCAGATACCTGGAGAATCTGATGCACAATGCAGGGCTGAAAATCGTTCATTATGCCTGCGCTGGATGGATTTTTCCGAATAAAAGCCCGATTTGGCTTGCAGAAATTTTAGGCAGAATGCCGTTTAAATTACCATACATCGGCATAAGTCATTTATTTATAGCCGAGGCAGAATAGAAAACTATTTGCAGGAGAAAAAAATGATAATCGCACAAACAATCGATGGTTTAGAAAAAACCGCCAGCTCGTCGGAAGGTCAATTCTGGATTAAGATAATTTTAATAATAATTCTTTTAGTAGTTCTTCGAGCGTTTCTTGTCCAGAAATCGCTTATGCTTGCCAAGCGGCTCACGGCAGTGGGATTGTTTTTACTGCTTGTGTTTTTGGTTTTGTTTCCGGAATATTCCACAAAGATAGCCAATGCGGTTGGGGTGGACAGGGGAGTTGATTTACTGTTTTATCTGTCTCATTTGTTTTTGCTATTGCTTATTGTGGCCTTGTGGCGGCGGGTGAATATACTATCGGAGACAGTGACAAAGCTTGCCCGCGAACTGGCGATTGAAAAATCGCAAAAACCTGAAGAACAAAAAGGTTAGGACCTGGGGCTGGTAAGGTCGAAGATGAAATAGGGCATCATACCCTTCTGATAAAAGGTATCCTGTTTTTGGTAGGGATTGAGCTTATAAATCCAGGGAGCGTAATCGGTCCAGGGGACATTTTTGGATTTCCAGGGAATCAATTCGTAAGAGGAATCGAGTTTGTATCTTTGGGCGAGGGCATTTATTGCATCGTTGATATTGGTGACGCTTACACCTTTGTAGTAATAGACCCCGGGAATAAGATAAAAGGGATATTTTCCCGTCTTTGTCTTTTGGTCGATATCGGCGAGGAATTTTGGGATATTGATAACGGCGGAATTGGGGGGTTTTATTTCGATAAAATTATCGTTGCAGACAATTTCCCTGTCGAGATACCAGGCAACTTCGGGCCTGTAAGAGGCGGCCTTGACGCCGGGGAACTGGTCGATTGTGAGAGGCTCGAGGCTTAAGATCGCTTTATCGGGGGGGATTTTTTTGTTGAGGTATTCGAACATTTCCATTCTTTTGGGATTTTCCCAGTGGATTCCGAAATAATAGCTGAGGCCGTAGAAGCAGGAGGCACCGAGAAGAATTACGAGAACGGAACAGCCGATGAAGGCAAAAATAGTATTAGCTTTTTTTAAGATATCGAAGATGAAAAGCACGGCCAGTGCAGCGGCGATTGCCATAAGGGGGACGAGAGGTCTTTCCCAGTATTGATGGGGGTACAGAGTGCCTCTCAAAAAGACAAGCTGGAAAAAGGGAGGCATAAAGAAAAGCCAGAACTGGCTGAGCCTTAATGAATATGCCGTCGGGGCCGGGGTTTCTCTCTGGTCGCGGTGTTTATGGCCCTGCTGCGGAGCGGGCTTGTATTTGGATGCGGCATATATTTGTCCGATGGTCAGGCCAGGGATGGCAGCAAGAATAACAGGCAGAGTAAAATTGGTGAGGGCGTGCTCGGCAAAGCGGCCGAACCAAACCATCCAGGTAAGAGCATTTCCCATTTCGCCGGAGGTGGAACGAATTCTTGCAAGCTCGAAAATTCTTTTGAAATCCCAGCCGCCGCCTGATGCGAGAATTACGAAATCAACGAGAAGGCTCGAGAGCGGGGCGATAATAAGAATGAGAAGCAATGATTTTTCCGGCCATCTGCGGCGGCGGATGTTTCGAACAATGCAGTGAATACCGATTGCGGCAGCCCAGAAGAAACCTTCCCAGGTGACCTGAAGCGCAAAGAAAAGGCAGGCAGCGAGCGCCCATTTGTGAAATTTTTTGACAGGTACAGGCTCTTTGAAAGCACCTATCAGGACCAGATAAAACCATAAGGATGCAAAAGCAAAGGGATACAGCCAGGTGTTGTAGG
>JBFZBH010000115.1:0-5257 GCA_041308525.1 Phycisphaerae bacterium
TCCGATTCGAATTGTGCAGGGCCTAATATTTTTGCGAGGTCCTTTTGAGAAATCACAGCAGCCCGCTTCTTGTTTTTTGCTATCTCAGTTGCGATGCTCCGGCAGATTCCGGCAATATGCCGTTCGAGGTTTCGAACCCCTGCCTCGCGGGTGTATTCTCTGATTATCGAAAGAATCCCATCGTCTTTTATCACAAGATTTCTTTTCGTCAGGCCGTTTTCCTTAAGCTGCCGCGGAACGAGATATTTTTTTGCAATGCGAAGCTTCTCCGATTCCGTATATCCCGGCAATTCGATTATCTCCATCCTGTCGAACAGGGCTGGGGGTATCGGCTCTGTATAATTTGCTGTTCCGATGAACATCACCTTCGATAAATCGAACGGCTGGTCGAGATAATGGTCCGTGAACGTGTAGTTCTGCTCAGGGTCGAGAACCTCCAGCATCGCGCTCGACGGATCGCCGCGGAAATCTGCCCCGATTTTATCCAGCTCATCCAGCATGAAAACAGGGTTTCTGCTTTCTGCTTTTCTAAGTTCCTGAAGTATTCTTCCCGGCAGGGCACCTATATATGTCCTGCGGTGTCCCCGTATGTCTGCTTCGTCTCTAATGCCTCCCAGCGATATGCGTATGAATTTCCTTCCCATCGCACGTGCAATGGATTTTCCGAGCGAAGTTTTGCCCACACCCGGCGGCCCGATAAAGCAAAGAATAGGTCCTTTGCCTTTAGGATTCAATTTCCGCACAGCAAGAAATTCGAGGACGCGTTTTTTGACTTTCTTCAAATCATAATGGTCCTCGTTCAGGATGCGTTCAGCCCTTTTGATATCGAGGTTGTCGTTTGTTTCAATTGACCATGGCAGCTCGCATACCCAGTCGAGGTATGTCCTGATGACGCTGTATTCCGGGGAGGCCGGCGGAATCTTGCTTAACCTGTCCAGCTCGCGCAGTGATTCCTCCTCGACCTGCTTGGGCATCTTTGCCTTCTTTATATTCGCTTCCAGCTCTTTTAGCTCCTGTGCCTGCGCATCACCCCGTCCAAGCTCGCTCTGTATGGCCTTAAGCTGCTCCTGCAGAAAATATTCGCGCTGATTTTTTTCAATTGACTCTCGAACCCGTCCCTGAATTTTATGGCTCATCTCCAGCACTTCGAGCTGGCTTTCAAGTGAAAGTGAAACCTTCGCCAGCCTCCTGGCAGCGTCGGCCTCTTCGAGAAGCTTTTGCTTTTCCACAACTTTTATATTCAGATTGGCCGCAAGAAAATCCGCCAGTGCCGATGGATTTTCTATATTTTCAAGCAGGACTGATGCCTCATCAGGAATGTTCGGACTTAGCTGAATTACCCTCGCTGCTGCCTGGCGGACGCTTACCATCAGGGCCTCGAGTTTTTTGTTCATTTTGAAGACAGGCTCGATCAGCTCGACAGCCGCCTTCAAAAACGGTTCTGTTTCAACTGCCTTTTTTATCCTGAACCTCGAAATTGCATGCACTACTATATGTGTTGGACCTGCCGGCGTCTTTATTACCTTTAAAACGGTTGCCGCGCTTCCGACTGTATATATATCTTCGAAATTGGGATTTTCCGTTTGGTCGTTGCGCTGTGTGACGAGACCTATGATTGTCTGATTGGGTTTTGTCTGCGCTATCAGCAGCTTGCTTTTTTCACGCCCGATTGCAAGCGGTGTTATGGTGCCGGGAAAAACCACCACGCTGCGGATTGGCAGAATGCTTATCACCTCCGGCAGTTTTAATTCTCTGTTGTTTTCGCTCAGCCCGTTTTCCGTCTCAGCCAGATAGTCTCCTAAGTCTTTAGTGTCTTCGATAGGTATATCCATCATTTGATAAGGATATTTACCAAAAACCAGATTTTCAAAGCTTTTAACCATAGCTTAGAATAATATATGATATGAATTGAAAATCAAAGCCTAAAAGTGAAAATTTTTCATAAAAACGGCCTATAAGGATTCGGCTCAAGAGTTTAAAATAATAGAAAAATGAAAAAATGTAATAGAATTTCAAAAAGGCTGTTAAGTTTTTCAGCTTTTTGCGTCTTAATTATAAAAGCTTTAAATAAGGAACTTTAGTTGAACAGTTGTTCTCAGATAGAATTAGTGATTTCCAGCCGTAACGGTGACAAAAAGGCCTATGGAGAGCTTGTCAAGCTGTGTAAAGGCCGTGTATTCGCGGTCTGCCTTGGAATTCTTTGGAATATTCATGATGCCGAGGATGCTGCACAGCAGGCACTTTTGAAGGGTTTTACAGATATCAATACATTGCGCGAAAATGAGCTGTACGGGCAATGGATTTGCAGTATAGCCCGAAACCTTTGTATAGATATTATTCGAAACAGAACAAAAGAGCGTCATGCTGCTGAAGAATATGTCAAAAAAGAAAAAAGCGATTTTAAAAATTATGACTTCCTGGAATCTGCGCTCGCGTCTTTGCCTGAGAAATATCGAACCATTTTATTGCTTTATTACTTTGATGGCAGAAAATCAAAAAATATTGCTGACATAATGGCAATTAGCAGAGCAGCGGTTAATATTCGCCTGACGCGGGCGAGAAGAGAATTGCGGAAGATTCTGGATGCCGAAAGGGATTTATATGACCAGAGAATGTGAAAATATTCGAGAACAGATTGGCGATTATATTGAAGGAATGTTGTCCGGTGAATTGTCTAAAGCTTTAAATGAACATTTAGAACAATGTCCGGATTGCAGAGAATATTTTGACGCCTTGGTGGCCGATGATAAGCTGCTCAGCGGTTTTGCACAAGCAATGTTGCCTGAATTAAACAGGCTTGAAAATGCCGTTATGGAAAAGCTCGACAGCACCGTCGAAAAGCCGAAAGTTGAAACTTATCGTCTATGGAATAATATATTCCGAAACAGGATTGTGCAAATCTCGGCAGCTGCAGCGGTTCTTTTTGTCCTTGGGATAAGTATAGCTGTGCATTTTGACACCGGCAGCAGTATGCCGGTTGACGTTAATAAGCAATCTGTTGTCGAGGGACCGGACAGTTTCAAACTTGATGCGGATGCCCAAAAGCAGATTGCACAAATACAAAACCTTATAGATGCAAACCAGATTGAAATACTGGCATCTGTTCTTGAGATGCCTTTGGCAGCAAAACAGAGCAAGCTTTTGGCCGCACAGTTTCTTGCAGGCAAAAATGATATTCGTGGCCTGTCTGCCCTCGAAATGTTAACATCTGAAGATAAAACTTCTGATACTTATATACAAACTGCCTCAAAGGCAGAAGATGCTGTTTCACCAACAGCTGGATCCGTCAAAAGCCTTGTTGCGGAAAAATCTATGCTTAATGCTGCCGGTGGTGAAGGCAAAAATAGCATTACGGCGGTTGTTTCGTTTATAGGGCCGGGTATCGACAAGTCCCTCGATGGTAAAATTGCGGTTGTGCGGATATATGATAACTGGCGAAGCAACCCTGAAAAGTTCGGGACGGCCGATGTTGAGATTAAAAACAGGGCAGTAAACTTTGACAAAATTGGAATTGATGCTAACGATGTTAATGAATCGCCGGTTGTGGTTGTTTTCTGCGATGACCAGAAAGACCCGAATGTTGCAGAATATATGTCTGAATGTGTTTATGCCGCGACTTATAACAAAGATTTGAATTTTTCAATTCCCACAACCGCCTATAAGAATCGGTATATTGTTTTTAATGATGCCTGCATCGCTGGAGGTTTGGTCATTGATGATGTTCGTCCGCAGGGCAAACCCGTACCGCAGGCGAATGTAGAGGTATATTTAGTATCGAATGACAGGAAAAGAATTTGTCTTGGTGAATTTGCGACAAATGTGGGCGGTGATTTGGTTGTTCCGCATACGAGAGGGGAGCTTAATCATTTTGATTTCGTTGTTTCTCAGCCTGATTATGGAATTGCAAAGGTAAGTAATTATCTTTTTTCTAATAGCAGCGTGCGCCAAATTTCTCTGCCGCTTGTAAGGAAAGATTCAGAGGAGGCTCAGCGTGCGGTTCGAGGTTATGTAGTTGATTCAGTGGGTCGGCCTGTAAGCGGTGCCGAAATTTACTGCGCACATATCAGAACTCTTGGCGAGGGTCTGATAGACTCGTCAGAAAGCAGAATAAAAGTTATAAGCGGTGAGGACGGTCGCTTTCGTTTGTACCTTTTAAATACAAACAGTAGAAATGAGAGAGGAAATATGATTCCTCCGAAATCAAAATATTCCCTGAGAATTGATGCCCCTCGTAAAATGGGTTTGATACCTTTTCAGGATTTTGTCCTTAATGATAATGAATATAAAATTGTATTGGAAAAAGGCGATTTCTTCAGAAGATTTGCTTTCTATGATGAGAATGGCTTGATAGCTGAACAGCAAACATTAGAGACGCTGAATGTTCATGTTAAGCCTCAAAAAGGAGAAAGTTGTGTACTTTATTATAATGACATTAAAAACGGGGCAATGCTGCCTTACGGTTCTTACGAGGCACAGATGTATATTGCCGGACATAATCTTGTCTTTGAGCCGATTGAAGTTAATGCCCAAAGTCCTGAGACGCTTGTATTCAAACTTTCTGAAAAAGTTTTGTACTACGGCAGTGTCATTGACGGAATAACAGGCAGGCCAATGGATGGAGCTTTTGTAATTGCCATGAGCGGTCAGGCCCAAAAGGGGTTGGCGGAAATTACAGAAGAACAATGGCTGCAGCTGCATGACCTGAAGTTCGTTCCTGATGTGAATAATGAAGCCCTTGCACCTGTTCGCGAATGCTATGGAGTCACGGAAGTTGTCAGGACAAATAGTAAAGGATATTTCCAGATGAGCTTAAGGCCCGGCGCAGCATATGGGTTTGTTGCCTTTGAGAAAAATTATCTGCCAGTTATGCATAGAACGTTTAATCTGAATGTAGATAAAAACAAGAATGCCGAAGTACCTGTGATTAAATTATATCCGGCAGCAAAAGTATTGATTTCTCCTGTTATTAAATACGGCTCTTTTACTGAACCTCCTGAAGTATCTAATGTAGCTGTCTGGCCTCGATGGATTATCGAACAAAACAATAATCCGCAGTGGGTAAAGGAATTTTTATCGACTGATGATGGACCGGAAAGAACTTTTACTTATGACAAATATCTTAAGCCAAATGTTAAACAAATTCTGGAGGTACCAGCGGGCCTTAATCTGAAAATCAAACTTGACACACCATATGGGTCTCAATGGTGTCCTGTTATTTTTGAGAAGGAGATAAATTTGCGGCAGGGAGACGTGCTTG
>JBFZBH010000116.1:0-5243 GCA_041308525.1 Phycisphaerae bacterium
AGACATTCTGAGCAGTCTGGGGATTGAACTGGGAAACTACCGACAGGAGAATCCTGAAAGTTTCTTCTATTGATTCAAGCAGAGAAATATCCTCCGGTGACTGCTGGAACTGGAGCATCAACTGAGTAATTTTTCTGCTTACTTCGAACTGGAGGGTCGGCAGGTCGAGCTGGATATTGAGGACAGTGGCTTCGTTGACGAGGCTTTGCAGCCGGTCGAGAGAGATTTTTTCCTCACGGATTACCTGGCAGAGGTCATTATTAATAATGAATTCGACAGGAGCGGCGAGTGCCTTCGGCAGAGGAACATTCATACTTCGCATAACCTGCATAATGGAATAGTTGTGCTCGTAAAGATGACGGAAGGAGGCATCGATTTCCTTCCAGGTCGTCTCGAGAAGCTCGTAGAGGATTCGCCGCTGCTCATCGCGGAAAAGGTGCCAGAGCGAATAGTTGTTGCCTTTGAAGATAATGCTCATAAGGCGCATAGTCTCGATGACATCGCCTTTTCGGAAGGCATCTTTGAGGTGCTGCTGCATTGCAGAGAAGGATTTATCCGGCATTTTGCCGATAGAGGAGCCTATCAAATTATGGTCGCCGAGATAGAGGACGGCGAAATCGACAGTGTATTTTTCGAGGACGATATTCGACTGGACGGTCGTTCTGCCGGTGGCGAGAATCTGGATGCCTGCATCGACGCGGTCATAGATCTCTGCTTTTGCGGAATAAGAGAAGATAGCGGTTTCTTCATGAGGGTAATCTGAAAAAATGGAACTGATGGCGAAATGGACAGCGACCCTGTTAAGGTCAACAGAAGCGGATTTAGCAAGCGATTCATAGGCCTCTTTGCCGTTTGCATATTCACGGGCGTTACAATTAGCTTTCTGGAGGATATTTTCGAAATCTGGTTCGAAATCCTTATTTGCAACTTCCTTTGCGAGCTGCATGGCCCTCGAGGCATACTGCATAATCTGGATGGTCTCGATTCCTGCAATGTCATCGAAGAACCAGCCGCAGCTTGTGTACATCAAGAGAGCATTTCTCTGAAGCTCGAGCAATTTGAGGAAGATGACCTGGTCTTCGGGAGGCAATTGGTTTTGAGCAGCGGCAATGATGAACCTTTGTATATTTTCCGGTGACCTGTCGTTAATAACTTCGATATATTTATCCCTGAGAAGCCAGGGGTCTGAGGTGAAAGCAGCCATGCGGGACTGGTAAACATCGATAAGGTTGTCGCGCAGCCAATCCATTGCTTCGCGAAGAGGCGAGCGCCACTGCTGCTGACCGCAGGGGAATCTGCTTGCGGAACAGCAGCCGCAGTTGCTTTTCCACCTTTCGACGCCGTGGACGCAGCTCCATGAGCTGTTTTCGTAAATATCGATTTCGTAAGTAGGAGGAAATTTTTCAAGGTATTCGCCGTAAACCGTGATTTTGGCAAGATTGTTGGATTTTATATAGTGGAGGCAATAGGCAAGTGCCATATCCGCATAACGGTGGTGGTGGCCGTAGGTCTCGCCGTCGGCAGCGATGTGGGCAAGCTGGTGCTCGTTTTGATGTAAAGAAAAAATCCAGGCCATTCTTTTGGCGAAGGTCTCGCCATCCTGAAGGAGGCGTCCGTTGATGATTTCTTCAGCAGTTGGACCATGATAAAAGAACAAATTAATGGAGCGTCCCGAAGGGAGTATGCAAAGATACGGCTGGGTGGTATCGAGTTTGTCCCGCTCGATGTATTTCCAGTGGCCATCATCGATTTTACGGAGACGACGGGCCTGGTGCGGGGAGAGAATGGTGAATTTTATATCGTGCTCGGCGAGGATATCGAGAGTTTCGAGGTCTGCGGCGGTTTCGGGCAGCCACATACCTTCGGGCTTTCTGCCGAAGCGCTGTTCGAAATCGTAAATTCCCCAGACGACCTGGGTGCGTTTGTCGCGGCTATTGGCGAGGGGCATAATAATATGATTGTAGGCATGGGCGATGGCAGAGCCGTGGCCGGAGAAAATGTCACGGCTGATTTTGTCGGCATCGAGAACACTTTGATAGACATCGGGGGCGTGCCTTTCGAGCCAGGAAAGCAAGGTTGGGCCGAAATCGAAACTAATGCTTTGATAGTTATTGACGATATCGATAATTTTTTTGTCGGGCCCGAGAATCCGCGAGGCAGCATTTTGCCGGTAGCATTCATCGGTAATTTTTTCATTCCAGTCGTGGTAGGGATAAGCGGCATCCTGCATTTCGACCTCTTCGAGCCAGGGATTTTCCCGCGGCGGCTGATAAAAGTGACCGTGAATGCACACATAATTATCCATATCAAAACCTCATAATTTACAATCGCTGAACAGCGGAAAGCACAGAAGAAAGAAGCTCAAAGATGCGTATCGCCCCTTTTCAGCAGATAATTTTTCTTAACACCAATATATTCTTTTGCCAACAAGCAGTCAATACCTGACGGATTTAATTTTTTATTATAATACCGGATTTATATGGTCTTATATATCTTATAAGCTGCCCAAAGAGGGGTTTTAGAAATAAGCAGAAGCGAATGTCAAATTAGGCATTTTCCCGATTTCCTAAATTTTGCGAGACAAGTAAAGTATGAAGAAAGAAAATAAGGAAGTACAGGATAAATATGAGCAGAACAGATACATATATTGATGAAAGAAGAAAAGAAAAGGCTTTCGGGGCCGGTAAAGACCTGATTATAAACTGGCACCTGGGGCACCTGGAAGGCCAAAAAAAAGCACTCGTTCCATATTCCTCCTCCAAACTGAGGCTTGATAACACACTTATCAAGCCTCGAGAAACCAAGCACAGCACAGGACAGCTGTGATAAAAATAAATGAGAAAAGGAGATTAGAATGCTGGTGTTAAGCAGGCGAAAGACGGAATCGATTATGGTCGGCGAAGATGTGGAGATAACGGTGGTCGGGGTTTACGGCAATAAGATAAGGCTTGGGATAACAGCCCCGAAGTCGGTACCCGTGCACCGCAAGGAAGTATTTGATGCAATTCATAATAAGAGAACAGCACATAGAGGCAATTATCTTCTTGTTTATTAAATAATCGATTCAATAAACGTAATAAAGGCCCAAAAGGCCTTTTTACTTTGGATATGGGACTTGTTGTATTCATAAAAAACTGTTAATTTGCATTAGAGGCGCCACAACATGAAGGCTGCGGTTATATACGAATATGGGGGCATCGAGAATGTAAAAGTTGAAGATGTGCCGCAGCCAAAGCCACAAAAGGGAGAAGCGGTCATAAAAATAAAATCTTGCGGATTAAACCATTTAGATATCTGGGTGATAAAAGGAAGAAGCGCAGAAAAACTGACGGAGGCACATATAATTGGTTCTGATGCGTCTGGGATAGTTCAATCAGCCGGGGCTGAAGTAAAAAATATCAAGGCGGGCGACGAAGTTGTAGTTAATCCGGGGCTTAGCTGCGGTCGATGTGAATACTGCAGGAGCGGACAAAACAGCGAGTGCGAGACATTCGGCATAACAGGATTAAGCCGGCCGGGTTTGTTTGCAGAAATGGCAGCTGTGCCGGCAGTTAATTTGTATCCGAAACCGGCGCATATGAGCTTCGATGAGGCAGGCGGATTTGTCCTGACGTTTTTGACGGCGTGGCGGATGCTGATGACAAAGGCGAATCTTAAGAGCGGACAAACGGTGCTGATACACGGCATAGGGGGAGGAGTGGCAACCAGCAGCCTGCAATTAGCCAAACTTGCAGGGGCTGAGGTAATTGTTACATCATCATCGGATTCCAAGCTTGCCTGTGCGAAGGGGCTGGGGGCAGACCATACTATTAACTATAAGAGGGAAGAGGACATTGCGGGAAAAGTTAAGGAAATAACATCTGGCCGCGGAGCGGATATTGTTATAGATTCTGCTGGTGCGGCAACGTGGCCGTGCGACCTTGCAGCAGTGCGAAAAGGAGGGACGATTGTATTATGCGGAGTCACAACCGGCGCTACGGCACAGACCAATCTTCGGACGATATACTGGAACCAATTGAAAATTTTCGGCTCCACATTAGGCTCGGATGAAGATTTGCGCCAAATGCTAAAAGCGGTCAGCGCAGGAAAAATTAAACCTGTCATAGATTCGGTAAAAACTCTTTCGAGCGTTCGAGAGGCTCTTGGCAGGATGGAAGCAGCAGAACAATTCGGAAAAATTATTCTTAAAGTTTCCTGATGCGTTAAAAGAGAAATCAGGAGTTTTTTGGAAAGGAGAAAAAGCCGTTCAGCAGCGATGACTGGAGCGGCAGAATAAAAGCATGGAAAATCGAACAATTGGAGAAAAGGAAATGGACATATACAAGTTTGCAATGCAGATGGAGAAAGAATCGGAGAATTATTACCGAAAACTTTCAGAGCAGGCAAACAATAAAGGCCTAAAAATAATATTTGATATGTTAGGGGACGAGGAGGAAAAGCACTACAAGATAATAGAGCAGATAAAAAATAAATCTCCCCAGAAAGTGCTTGATACCCCCCTGCTGACCGATGCGAAGACCGTTTTCGAGAACATGACAACAGATGAGCAATTCGAGTTCAGCAATGATCAGGTTGAAGCTTATGAAAAGGCACAGGAACTGGAGACGAAAAGCAAGAATTTTTATTTGCAGAAGGCCGCCGAGGCCTCTGAGCCAATTCAAAAAGAAACTTTCAGAAAGCTGGCAGTAGAGGAAGAGAAACATTATTTTCTGCTGCAGAACATAATCGATTTTGCCTCACGGCCGAAGATGTGGCTTGAAAATGCGGAGTGGTATCACCTCGAGGATTATTAATACGAGCCGAAAAAACCGATAAGAGAGGCTGAAGTTGTATTTTCGGGATTGATTGATGAATCGCAAAGACGATGTATCGATTGTATTATGCGGTCAGGCAGGAATGGGAATTCAAACTGTGGAGTTCCTGCTGACAAGGATTTTGAAGCTAGTAGGATATAATGTTTTTGCAACCAAGGAATATATGTCTCGAATCAGGGGAGGAGCAAATTCCACACAGATACGGGTAAGCTCATTTCCGGCCCGTGCCCCAGTGAACCGGATTGACATACTGGCTGGATTGAATAAAGGCTCAATCAGGCACCTGGAGAAAAGAACGACTCCGGAAACAATAGTTCTTGCTGAGGAAGCAATCGTAAAAGACGAGCTTCAAAAAGATAAATACCGGTTTATCGACGTTCCATTTACAAAAACCGCAGAAGAAATAGGAAACGCTGTTTATTCCAACGT
>JBFZBH010000117.1:0-5240 GCA_041308525.1 Phycisphaerae bacterium
AGCCATCCAGCACGAAGGCGAACCCGCCGAGATAGAAACAGATGATTTCTTATCTGGTATTACGGGTGAGAAAACAGCAAAGACCGGCCTTTCCCCGCAGCAAAAAGAGGTGATTGAAGTCTATTACGATGAAGTTCCGCCGACAGATGTTCCAACCACAACGGCATTGCAAAAAGCCGTTAATTGGGCAATTATGGAGGACACCCAGAAAATAATAGATTCCAAAAGAAAATATAAGGGCGTTAAAAATGAGAGCGAACTATATAAAAAACAATTCGCAGATAAACCTGAGTTATTTGTAAATCCACAAAATCCAATTCCCGAAATGCGGGCGGCGTGGGCTATTTCCATAAAAGGAAAGTCGTTATTTGGCGGTATTATAAAAATAATACCAAAAACAAAACCTGGCTTTGTCGCTGTGCCGGAGGTCATCCAAAAGGCGGGCAAATTCACTAAACAGATTGCCTATCCCGCTGAGGAGATTTTTAAGTCCTACGGCATTACGGGCGAGAAGCTGACTTTCCGTGCAAAGCGAGCAACAGAAAGAGCCAAAACAAGGGCGGCGAAAGCCCTCTTTTTTACAGAGAATACCCTTAAAGGTTTAACTAAAGAAGAGAAAACTCTCGGTAAAGCCTTCAGTCAAATTGCTTATGAAAAAAATCTTGAAGCCCTCAAAGCGCAGAAGGCAAGCCCCCAGAGACTTGCCCACTTCAAGAAGCGTGGCGTGAATTTAAGGGCAGCGCCTCTATCGGGTAAGCAGGCACAGGCTGCGGAGAAACTTCTCGATTACATAGATTCCTTCCGTAACGAATACGAAAAGGCCGGCGGTAAGTTAATGAGATACGGTATTGCCTGGCCGCAAAGGTTTACAAAAGAGGGCGAAAAGCTCTATGCTGAAATAAATGCTATGGTCGGGCCGGATGGCGTTCCAGACTGGAAAATGCTGCGTGAAAACGCAATGATAAAAGAGATGATAGAGACCGGCGCAGCAGAGGATGTTGGTCAGGCGTATAAGTTGATTCGCAATATTAAGAACGCCGACTATCATCCGGTATTTGGATATTTTGAAAAAGCCAAATCGCCTATCCCGCCGAAGTATCTTCAATTTAATGCCGAAAAGGTTCTCAATAAGGGATTCTGGGACAGACTATTTGCCCATCTTGAACTTACAAAAGAGTTCGGGTCTGGCTATACCCTTGCCTACGATTATATCCACAGTATTAAAAATATGTATGGCGAGTCTGCCGGAAACACGGTTCAGCAATGGTGGGATAACCTCATCCGTAAACCCACCGAAAAACCTGAATGGCAGAAAACATTAGATAAACTTGCATATAAAGCAGGTCAATATCAAACACTTAAATTGTCCCCGTTTACAAGTGTCCAAAACTATTTTCAGCGATTCCTGACTGCTATGGATTTTGGAATTATACCAACCGCTAAAGGCGTTATTGGCGTTTACCGGAAAGGGGAAAGACTGAAAGCCTCCGAAACCGGCGCTGTTCCATTTGACCCATTCGAGTCTGGTATTATGGCAGATATTAAAGCCGGTGAAGGTTTTAATTTTGCAAAAATATGGATAGACGCTATTGGGATGGGGCCGACAGAAAAGGGAAACAATATCACTTCTGCCATAGCGGCTCAAAGTGGAATAATAAGAGACCTCGAAGAACTCGCAACTAAAAGAAGCACGGCAGGTCAAATAGCAAAGAATATCCTAAGTCTCGGCGGGCAGTCAAAAGGGGCTATTAAAAGGCGGTTAATAAGGCACGACATAAACTGGCGGAAGGCGTTACAAAGAGGATACTTAACCACCGAAGAGCTTGAAATTGCTTCCATACGGCAGGCTGAAAGCAAACAATTCAGGGCGGATTTATTCTCGACCCCCCTGTGGTGGCAGAAAAGCGCCTGGGCAAGACAGATATTTGGAAAATACAGGATACCATTTGCCTATAATATGCTTGGCAAATGCTGGAAATTGTCAGCCACAGAAGCGGCGAAAGGTAATTTAAGGCCGTTGCTGGCGCTCTTAATAGTTACTACTATCAGTGGTGAAGTTTATAATCTCTGGCGCAAAGCTCTGCTCGGCGAAAGCAGAGAAGATATGCCGATTATTAAACGCCTGTGGGAAGATGTTGTTGATGGCGGAGCTGTTGCCTTATTTTCGACATTTATGTATGGCAGAACCTTTGCTGAGGTTGCATATAATTCCGTTACCGGCGTTCACGGCGGGACAGCCAAAAATATTACCCAGACTGCCCAGAAATTAAAAGACGCACCGGAACATACACCAAGACATATTCTTGATTTCATTGAAAAGGAAATTCCGACCGCAAAATATATAGACCAGATAATGAACCGTTCCGAGCATATCCGCCAGTTCAACCGTCGCAAAATGGCTGATTACGAAAAAGAACTTACCAAAAAAGAAGGCGAGCTTTATTACTACTATGACGATATCTACGATTCGGCAATAGAGGAAGATTCAGGCACGGCAGAAAAAGCAATTAACAGGGCTATAGAACTCGGCGCTACCGGCGCAGGCATAATGTCAGCTATGGAAGGCCGCAGGCCAAGCAAGGCAGCCTATGAGAAAAGGCCGGAACTGCTGGAAAAACTTACCGGCGAGCAGGAAGAGCTTCTTAGAAACTTAGAGAAGGAACACGACAGGGCTGCCCACGAGGTTAGAAGATTATTGATTAAGAAGGGACTACTTAAATCCGGCGAGGCTGATTTTATAATGAGGGAGGCCGGAACTATCAAGTCTGACAAGGCTTCGGAGGGCGAAAAAATAAGGGCGATACAGAGGATTAGGAATATCTACAGGCCGAAAAAGGATTAGTGTTAAAATTTTGGGGCGTGGCGCATATAGTGCCTCAGAACACTTTTTCTTATGGCCTTATTGCGTTTATATTTGATTTTGGAGTATCTATTGCATATATAAATGATGAGGGATAAATTAACAATAATCAAAGCTAAAATCAAGTGTCTCTGCGGCGAAAGCGAGGAGTCATCTTCTGTTGGATAATCCAAGCCAGAAAGTTTAGTGGCGGCATAACAAACAGATATGAATATAACCCAGAACAGAACTATGTAAATTAACTTTTTCATATACCCCAGACTAACATATTAAGAAAGGCTTGTCAAGGAGAAAAATGGAACACACCGATATTTACTCAAAGTTTTGCAAAGACCGTTTCGACCGCATCGAGGCCGACCGCATAGCCGCAGCAAAGGAAGTCAAGGACGACCTTGCTGCCCACAACGCAGAATTAAAGGCCGAACTTGGCGAAATAAAGACTTCGCAGGCCGAAATTCTCGGAGTTCTTAGGGGTAAGAACGGCGACGCCGGTCTCTGCGAGAAGGTCAGGAGGCTTGAAAACGTCCATAAGGCCGTCTGGGGGGCTGTCATATTCGTGGTTACAACTGTCTTTTTTCAGGGTCTTATCTGGATACGGGAGCAGTTAAAATGACGGACGATTCCAAATGCGATATGAGGCTCTGCCAGAAGTTCCTTCTCTCCAAGATAGAAGGGCTCGAAAAAGAGTCTGCCGCAAAATTTGAGGCTATCGAGGAGGCCACAAGGCTTAATGCCGAGATAGTCACTAAACGGTTTGAGAGCGTCAATGAATTTCGTGCGGCTATGAACGACCTGACTAAGACCTTCGCAACGGCAAAGGAGGCTAATATCCTCTTTGACAAGCTGGACGAGAACATCAAGAAGCAGGAAGAGGATATAAATTCCTTGCAGCTTTTCCGTGCCGAACTGTCCGGCAAAGCCTCGCAGTCGCAGGCCAACTGGGCGCTGTTCATTGCCATTGTCGGAATGCTTTTCGGTATATTGCATATTGTTATGGCCTTAATCAAATGAGCGAGCCGGAAAATCCAGAGCCAGATGAATTTGACGAGATAGACGAGGACGAGCTTATCGTGCTAGTCGGGCCTGCTTAGTATAATAAGGCTTTCCATATTATACTTTCTGCCCTAAAAGTATAATAACCAGTGCATATTCAGCCGATATGCACTAAGGCAGGTCATTTGCCCTCCGGCAGCACCAGCTTGCAGCCGAGCTTGCGAGCTAAGTAGCGGGCTTCGGCGAGGGCCTTCTCTTTAGGGGGATACGAGGTTCGCTCGTAAATTATCTCGTGGCCTGCAATAATTCCTATGTTATAGAAGTCTTCATAGAGTTTTATAACTTCTATCCTGTCTATCTTCATTTCTTTACTCCTTAACCACCCAAACTTTACCAGCACCGTGTGCCAGTGTTTTTCCTCTTAATTCAGGATACAATTCACATACTTTTTGGAAAGCGCCGTCAAATAATCGCTGGCCGTCTATTGCGCACCTGCGAGCCTTGCGAAAGCCAAAGGGTAATTTGGCATATACATTGCGCAGCTTTTCAAGGCCATTGGAATCGAAAAACATATCTGTAATTTCCTGTGGAACGTCATAATATTTTTTCATTTTCTTTACTCCTTTCAACCGTCAAGTATTCCTTGACAGTTCAACTATTAAGTAATCCTTAACACTTGCCGAGTAATGCTCGGCTACTAAATACTTGCCTTTGTCAGCCGCAGGTGCGGCAGTAAAAGCTCGAAGTTATTCTTTAGCTGTATTACGTCCTTTTTGTTATGGTCAAGGATATAGTTCAGCCCCGACTTGCTCTGCCTCATCTGCACGTCTAACCAGATGTCGGGGTGGATTCGGGTTTTAATATCGGGAACTACCAATGCCCTCGAAATAGCGTCCTGCCTATTGCTTGAAATGCACAGTTTGTCTTTCGAGACACGCCACATATCGGTATGGTAAAGCTGGCCTGGCTTTGGGAATTTGTCGTCTATCCGCCAGCGGATTGCCCTTGTGCGAAGGAAGGGAATATCGAAGCGGGCACCATAGTGGGTCACTAATCTGTCGTATAACCAAATCACTTTCAGTAAGTCCTCGATAATCCTCTTATCATACACCTGCCTTGCAACGTCCAGCTTGGAAATTACGCCTGACCGGATTGCCTTGCCGCCTCGCGGTAAAATGCACCACGACAGGACAACGCCGAAATCAGCCTTAAGATTACTGGCCTCGATGTCGAGGAATCCTATCTTCTCTTCTATCTTGCTTATAGGGCACTCTTTTTCGTAGCAGCCCCAGTGAGACCAGTAGTCCATTGAGTGCTTGCATTTATTCTCGTGCAGCCATATTAAATGCTCCCTTCCTTCTTCTGTATCCAAAAGCGTCCTTACTTG
>JBFZBH010000118.1:0-5230 GCA_041308525.1 Phycisphaerae bacterium
TAACAGTTGCAGCAGTTTTTTTGGGTTCCGGCTCAATAGAGGTTGTGTCGGCAAAAACATCAGCACCAATTCAAGCAATAAAGTTTACTGATGTTGAAATAACTGATGGATTCTGGTTGCCGTTCATCGAGCGCAACAAGACTGTCTCGATCCCGCAGATACTGAAGGCGGAGGATAAGCCGAACCACACTCCGGATACAAGACTGATTGAAGCCGCGGCTTATTTGCTTGCCAAGCAGCCCGACAAGCAATTGGAAAAACAAATCGAAGTATTGTGCGAGAGGGCGGCGAACGAATTTTTAACGGCTGACCCCCAGAAAAAATGGACGAACCTTCTGGATGGTGAACTGTTTTTTGCGGGCCATTATTTCGAGGCTGCTGTTGCATTCTATGAAGCAACGGGAAATAAAAATGTTCTGAATACTGCGGCAAAAATTGCAGATGATATCGATTCGGTATTCGGGCCGGACAAAAGGCGAGATGTATCGGGTCACGAGGAATTGAAAATCGGCCTGCTGCGACTTTATCACGCAACAGGAAATAAAAAATACTACAAGCTTGCGAAGTTCTTTCTCGACGAGAGGGGCAATACAAAAACCGGCAGAAGACTACACGGTGAATATGCTCAGGACCACAAGCCTGTGATAAAGCAGGAAAGAGCAATTGGTCATTGCGTCAGGGCAGTCTATTTATATACACCTTTAGCGGAGATTGCACGGATTTCGAAAGAGCCGGCGTATGCGAAGGCGTCCGAGACAATCTGGGATGATGCGGTTTCAAAACGGATGTATCTTATCGGAAATTACGGCTCGCACAGAGACTTCGAGGATTTCGGCGATGATTATGAGCTGCCGAACATAAGCTGCTGGAACGAGACCTGCTCTGCAATCGGAAATATCTATTGGAACCAGAAGATGTTCGAACTGACCGGCGATGCGAAATACATCGATATAATGGAGCGATGCCTTTACAACGGTTTTCTGGCCGCTGTTTCGCTCGATGGAGAAAAGTATTTTTATCAGAATGTTCTGGAGACAATCGATGGTTTCGAGCGTTATGACTGGTTCGGGCCGAACTGCTGTCCGCCGAATCTCGCAAGGCTTATTGCTTCACTGGGCAATTATATTTATGCAACAGGGGAAGATGCGATTTTCGTGAATCTATTTATCGCCAGCTCTGCAAAAATACAACACGGTGATAACACGGTTATAATCAGCCAGGAAACAAATTATCCCTGGGATGGAAATATCAAGATAAAATTAGAGCCTCAGCGGCCGGCGCAAGGCACAATGCATATTCGAATACCATGCTGGGCAAGAGGTGAGCCTGTTCCATCGGATTTATACCGATATATTGATAAAAACAAAGAAAAAGTTTCTCTAAAGGTCAATGGCAAGCCGGTAAAGGTGAAGGTTCGAGATGGTTTTGCTTCCATCGAAAGACGGTGGGAAAAAGGCGATGTGGTAACTCTTGATTTGCCGATGCCGGTGAGGCTCGTCGCTGCAAACAAGAAGGTTACAGACAATGAAGGAAGGGCGGCAATCGAGCGCGGCCCGCTGGTTTACTGCGCAGAGTCAATAGATAACGGCGGTAATGTTTTCGATAAATACGTTACTGACAATTCGGTTCTAAAGAGTGAATTTCGAAAAGATACCCTTGGCGGTGTTTCGGTTATTAAAGGCCAGGTACAGTCTTTAGGTCGAGGGGAAGATAAAAAATCGGTAGTGAGCAAAAAGACTGAATTAACAGCGATTCCTTATTACGCCTGGGCAAACCGGGCAAAAGGTCAGATGACAGTCTGGCTGGCAAGGGGACCTGAGACGGTATTTCTGCCGCCGGTGCCATCAATAGCTTCGACGAGCACAGTAAGCTCATCCTGCGGCAAATGCACAATTGAAGATAATTATCCAGGAGGCAATGTCCCAACCGTTGCAAAAAGATTTTTCCCGAGGTCTCAATCAGGTGCAGGGGGTTTCAGTGCACTTTACGACCAGATAATGCCGGTTAGTTCTGCGGACGGTTCCTGTCCATTCCTGAATCTCAGGCCTCAGCAGGGTGATAGTGCCTGGGTGCAGTATGATTTCGCAAAGAAGACAAGGATTTCTTCGGCGAAGGTTTATTGGAAGGATGACAGGGAATACTGCATTATGCCGAAATCCTGGAGGCTTGTGTACTGGCAGGACGGTCAGTGGGTACCTGTGAAAAACAGGAAATCTTACAAGGTCGAAAAGGACAAATTCAATACAGTGACATTCGAGCCGGTAGAGGCGGAAAAATTGCGGCTGGAGATTCAATTACAGGGACAGAAATTTGCAAAAGGAGCATTAGGGCCTCCGGATGCGAATTATCTGAAGGATGAGCTTATCTGGTACGAATGCGGCATCCTCGAATGGCAGGTTAATTAATTCCAGAGAAAATTATGAAGAAAAAAACACGCCGTCCCACCAATGCGGCGTGTTCAATTAGGAAAAACTTGGAAAAGATTGAGTATCTGCTTAACGATTAGTTTGGTTTTAAGCCGATGGGGTCCCTTCCGGTTTTTGCGCGAATTTCATCTCTGATCCGCTGGCGCATTTCTTCCTGCATTTTTTGCTGCCTTGCTTCACGAGATTCGCGCAGAATGGATTTGTCTATATTGAAAATGTCGGCGAATTCCTTGAAGGACGCGAATAATTTTTCGCTTGTCATCTTGACTTGCGCCCTGTCATCTTTTTTTGCAGATTCAGCCATCCGGCCTGCCATGTCGGCCATATCAGAAACCATCTTGTTTATCTGCTGGAGCTTATTTTCATCTTCTGCGTAACCTTCGATGGAATTCTTAAGCATTTCCAGATTTCTTAAGTATTTAATTTGATCGTAGTCGGCGGGCTTGCCGCTCTGTTCGAGCTTTTGCCTGACCTGGTCGAGCATCAATGCCGAGCGAAACAGATCGAGATTCTGTTTTATCAGGTTTATATCTGAATCGAGATTTTCTTTTTTCATTGTTTCAGCATTGTCATTCAAAGACTCCATTCGATGCAAACACATTTGTGCCCTGGTTTTAAATTTGCCAATATCATCTCCGGTTAGTGAAAGGCCGCCGCTGGAAGCCATTCCGCCTGCAGCCGCACCTCCATGCTCGTCGCCGTACATCTCGATAAACTGCTGTTTTCTTTGCATATCAATATTGAAGGAATCATTGTTCCATTCGAAACTTTCCCTCCTTGATTGTGTCTTACCGCTTCCGCCGCTTGAACCGCTTCCAATGCTTGCAGAACCTCCGCCTCCGCCGCCTGCACGCGGCGTCCAGCCGTATTGATATTTCACATCGGTTTCCGCCTTAACGATTTTTTCAAAATCAATCCACTTGCGATAAAGCAGGCCATACGTATCTTTTAAGGTATAGTCCTTGTTCTCGCGAATGGCATTTGTAAGATCTCCGCAGATGTTTTTTATGACGTCGGTCAATTTCAAAAGTGAGCTGTATTCGGTGCTGCTGTAGAGGCATTTTTCAGCAGCTGTTTTTATTTCGTTCTCAGCAGGCGCCTGGGAATTGAGGCCGTTGTTGTATTTGTCCATAAGTTCACTGAGTTCGGAAAGCGGTTTCATCATCTGCTGCCAGTCATTTTTGGCAGCAAGGCCGTTAATCCGGTCAAAACAATCAGCGGATTCTTTCCACCACATCAGGGACGGATTGTTTCTGACCTGCTGATTGCGGGCAAACACAGATGCTGAAGCACCCAAATCGTATATTGCCTTAACGTCTCTGTCTGAAAGGGCCTTATCGTATATTCCGACCTCATCGATCAATCCATCCCAGCACAAATCATCATCATGCCTGCTGTCCGACGGGACGTTCCCGGAGAAAGCGATGTAAGCGCTGCCATTAAATCCGCGATTTTTACCACTTTCCTCAGATGCGACCAGCTTTCCATCCAGATATATTTTTACCAGGTTCCCATCGAAAGTTACGGCAAGACAGGACCAGCCGTCTGCAGAGAGCTTTGAGTCTTCCTCGTCGATTTCACTGCTTTGGCCTATTGAGACGCTGATCCCGCCGGAACCGTTTGACTGTATGGAACAAAAATCATTTACGCTGTCTATCAGAAAGATTCTTCTTTTGTTCAAATCCTGCCCCTCTTTGTCCGGCTTGACCCACCCGCAGAAAGTGAATTGAGGAAGACTGAGGTTTCCTATCGTTACGTAACTATCGTTACCGTCAAATTTCATAGCCCCGCCGATTAAACCATTAGGAACATTTTGTGCCTTGCGAATTCTGCCGTCATATTTTTCCCCGGCGATGTTTACAACATTTTTATCGTTTAAGCTGTCAAAGGCATAATAAACGACCAGATTTCTATGCAGTCTTGCAGGCACAAGCTCTTCCATCGGGCGAGGCTCCCTTTCCTTGGGGACCGCACTGGTAAGCACTGAACAGCTTAAAACCGCAACTATGATTAACGCAAGCATCGAATGTGAATATCGTTTTTTATCAAAACATGAAATCATGATTAGTCTCCTTTTCAACTGAGCCTTGTCCTCGAGAACAGCGGCAAGGCCGGCATATTTTGTGATGCTGCTGAAGGTTTGTAATAGATGCAGCATAGTTCTTCCATAACCGAGATATTCGGTATTATCCATTTTAGACAGAACAAGGGCGTCACAGGCAAGTTCCCTGTCGATTCGCATTCGATAAAATGCAAACCAGACAAGCGGATTGAACCAGTGAATAATCAGTCCCAAAGATGCGAGCCAGCCGAAAATGATATCATTTCGTTTCAGGTGCGCCATTTCATGAAGAATGATGTGCCGGATTTCCGAATTGCTGAACGTCTTTATCACCTCGACCGGCAAAAGAAGCCTGGGCCTCAAAAATCCGAAAAGGGCAGGGGTCTTTATCATATCCGTTAAAACAGCAGTAACCTTTGTTCGAACTCCCATCCTGTTTTTACACACTTCCATCAAATCAAGTATCTTTCGGTTGCGGACAATGTGCTGCTTTCGCACCATTTGCCACAACCTGAAATTGCAGGCGAAAATATAGCAGGCGAGAACAACACTGCCGCTGAGCCATACAGCGGACAATACGGCTGTCGGGCTTAATCGCGATGATACTTTTGGCGCCAGGCCTTGCTGTTCCTCTGTCAGCACGGAGGATTTTGCAGCTGGCGTTAGCGTAAAGGTTTCCTGTGCGGTTGTCTTCATCGATGCGATAGAAAGATTTTCGGCGATTGAATTGTCTATTGGATTC
>JBFZBH010000119.1:0-5189 GCA_041308525.1 Phycisphaerae bacterium
GCTTCTTGCGGGACTGGTATTGCTTTCAGTAGCAGTGTGGCTGAAAAAGACTGGCAGGAAGACATTCTTTATCCTCGGCCCGATGGCGTTTATGATTGTTATGACAGTCTGGGCGCTTGTTTCTATCCTGATTGCGGAAATATGCACATTTATCGATAAGCATACGGTATCTGTCATAGGGATCATTGCGAGCTTGCTTCTTATTTTAGCGGTGGTTCTGGTGATAGAAGCCGTTAAGACAATATACAAATTATCGAACGGCAGGCAGACAACAAGTGCTGAATCTGTTTAAAAACAGAATTGAATGCATCACTTTGGGACCGAAACCGGCGAAGCAGGCGGATTCAAAGGAATAAGCTTAAAACGAGCAGAAGCAGGCTCGCCTTTTAAATTTATGTCACCAGTGCGAACAAACTGTTCGGGAAAAGAGTAAACGACTTTTTTTGTCTTTTCCTCATCGAGATTTGTGACATCCCTGTCGGTTATATATAAAAGAATGTGGAAAGGTTCCTGCTCATAAGCCTTTCTTGCTTCTTCGGTGGCCTGGATATTGACACTGGCAAGTTCCTGCTGATTCAGAAGTTCGGCTTTATACAGCCCCTGAATATTCGAACCATAGACAAACCCAACAGACGCAGGGATGGTGGCATCAGGCAGGCTTTTCTGTGTGGTAACAAGAGCGACCTTTACGGTCTCTTTGCTGTTTCTTATCTGGCCATCCCGAAGCTTTATAAAAGGGACTTTTTCGATTGCCGAGGATTTGGCCTGAGTAACTTCCTGCGGATTAAGATTTACGCCAGCCGGGCCAATCCATCCGGACGGCACAGGGATGCTGACCTGAGGCGGAATGATGCTTAAGGCCTGAAGGGGTTTTCCGGCCTCATCGCGACATTCAACATTCAAAACGGTATCGGTAAGAGCAGTAACCTTTACATTAAGTACAGCAGGCTCGCAGGATTTGACAGCAAGGCCGAGCTGTTTTATCTCGTTTCGTTCCCTTAAAAAATCAAGGACATTCAAAGAATGCTCGCCCGGCGCGTTCAAGACCTGCAGATCCTGCGGGGCCAAAAAGAATTCGAAAGAGCCCTGTTTTTCACGAATCTTTCGCCTTGCCTCCTCGATTGTGGAAAGCGAACCTTCGAAGACGATTTTTTGGATAACGGCGGAGGAGTTGCTATCGATTTGTATCCAGAGTTTCGGGTCGGCAGATTTATCCACGCTTATAACAGATTCGTAAACGGTGTATTCCTCAGTTTTCGCACGGTCTGCCCAAATCCAAATAAGGACAGTTAAAATTACAACAACAAGAATTTTGCCGATTTTTATTTTTTTTGTCATAAAAATAATCTAATCACACCTGTTTTCCGGTATCGGCGGATTTTACATTCCTAAGCGAAAATCTGCCATGAGCCGGGACATTCTGTCCGAGCTGTTCGGCAAGATAATTCCGCAGCTGCTCAGGAGAAAGGTTCCTTGTAAGGTTTCCGGCCTTAGCGACTGAAACGATGCCTGTTTCCTCACTTACGACGATGCAAAGTGCATCAGAGCCTGCGCTGATGCCGATAGCGGCCCGATGTCGCGAGCCAAGCTCGACGCCGCCGACGCTTCCGGCTTCGGCCATAGGCAATTCGACACTTGCAGCAACGATGCGGTCGTCGCGGATAACAACAGCCATATCGTGCAGCGGAGCAGGCGGGGTAAAAATGGTCTTGAGAAGCTCGGCGGTAACGACGCTGTCCATAGGTATGCCGTTCTCAATGAACTCACCGAGAGCAATCCGGCGCTCGATGACAATGATTGCTCCTTTCTTTGCGGCAGCAAGGTCAAAAACGGCAGCGACTATCTGGTCGATGACAGTCACTAATCTGCTTGAATAGGTTGCGCGAAATCTGAGCTGTCCGATTCTCAAAAGTGCCCTTCGAATCTCCGGCTGAAACGCCGCCACGGCGAGGATCAAGACCAAAATTAAAAAGCCGTTGTAGAGATACTGAAGACGGACGAAATCATATCTTTTGACGACAAGATTCAAGATGAGGAATCCTGCAATGAGAATGAAAATTACGCTGCGGAACAATCTTTCGCCGCGTGTTCCCTCGAGGAAATCGACAACCCAATAAACGACAAGACCGATGAGAAAAAGTTCGATGGCAACAATCCAAAGATTGTAATTATAGACGCGCCTAAAATATTCAATCAGCATGTCCACAAATCAAATCCCTTTGATGAAACAGTTGAAAAGTTTAAGGCTTCCGTTATGAGCAACGCGTCAAGGGATTCTCTTGTCTGACAGTCTGCTCGGTTGGTCCATCAGGAAGAAATAATCGATATCTTCATTCAATTGCTGGCGGTTAATGTTCACAACCCGCTGATGCCTCCGATCGCCTTCAGCGGTGGTTTCGCCGAGCTGAGACCACGTGCAGCCAAACGAGAAAATCATACCAAACAACAAACAGCCAAGAACAACTATCTTTTTCATCGTCTTTTCCTCACTGAAGACCGACACAGCGGTCTAAATCACCCTTTATCTCCCTGTTGAAGACTAAATCTAACAGGAGCGAAATCCGTTTTATTTTCAGATATTATTATAGCTGTTTGGAACTGTAAAGTCAACCCCAAAAGACATAGAATCGCTTAATTTTAAAAAATTATAAAAGGCCGGGAAGCTGTTATATTGCATTTATTGGGCTATTGGAATGAATATAAGGTATTTTCAGTTATTTAAAAAGCAAGCAGACAATCTTTTTGGCATAAAGAGGAATGTTTCTATTCGAACTGATTTCGGCGATTATATAGGACCAGCCGGAGTAAGGATTGAAGAAAAAAAACATCAGACAGATAATTTTGTGCTTAATTCGATGTGTCTTTGGAAGTTTTCATTATCTATCTGGGGAAAATCAGTCCTGTAATGAACGCCCCTGCTTTCGCGGCGCATTTGGGCAAAACGTGCAATAAAAAGACAGATTGTAAGCATATTCTGGCATTCCCATCCTGCCGGCGCATCGAAGACTTTATCCATAACATACCGATGCCAGAACTTGATTATCTGCTGAGCTTCGATGAGATGATTAGACCTTCTTGTGATGCCGACATTTCTCCACATCAAGGCACGAAGCGAGTTTCGGACATCAGCGGTATCTAGGGCACTTCGCTCGGAGTGAGGGATTTTGTATTTTATAATGTGCGGTCTTATCGATGCCGCTTTCGACCCAGCAGACTGTGAGGCCTGCTGCCCCGCAATCCTGCCGAAAACCAGCCCTTCAAGAAGCGCATTGCTTGCAAGCCTGTTGGCTCCATGCAGACCTGTTGCTGCAACCTCGCCGCAGGCATAAAGATTTTCAATGTTTGTTTTAGCAGACAAATCAGTTTTTACGCCGCCTATCATATAATGGGCACTTGGGCGGACAGGTATGAGGTCGCGGCTGATATCTATGCCGAAATTATCGCAAAGCTCGAAAATCTGGGGGAACCTTTCTGAAAAATATTTCTTATCGAAATTTCGGACATCGAGATAAACATGTGTGGATTTAGTTTTGAGCATCTGGGAGAGACAGGCACGGCTGACAATGTCACGAGGCGCCAGTTCCGCATCGGGGTGATAATCTTTCATAAAGGGCCTGCCCTTTATGTCGAGCAGCTTTGCGCCTTCGCCGCGAAGCGCCTCTGTTATAAGCGCCCTCGATGCGCCGGCAATATAAAGGGTAGTGGGATGAAACTGGACAAACTCCAAATCAGCGAGTATCGCGCCGGCCCGCCAGGCCATCGAGAGACCGTCGCCGGTGGCGACGGAAGGATTCGAGGTTTCCCGGTAAAGCTGTCCAGCCCCGCCGCTGGCAAGGATTGTATTGGCGGCCCAGATAATCTGAATGCCGCGCTGGTCCTGACCGATGACACCCAGACAGCGGTTGTTGTCATCGGTGAGCAGGTCAATGGCATAGCAATTTTCGATTATTTTAATGTTCGGATTTTTTTTGGCTAATTCGAGCAGGCACTGAGCAATTATTCTTCCCGTCTGGTCGCCGTGTGCGTGAGCAATTCTCGGATGCGAGTGACCGCCTTCGAGAGTCATAGCGAAACTGCCGTTTTTCATATCAAACTCTGTGCCCCAATCAAGCAGCTGTTTTATGAGTTTGGGGCCTTCTCGAACAACCAGTTCAACGACTTTCCTGTCGTTGAGGTCGCAGCCGGTCTTAAGTGTGTCGGCGATATGAGCTTCATAAGAATCAGTTTCATCGAGTACAGCGGCGATGCCACCCTGTGCGCTCCAGGTGTTGCTGTCGGCAAGACTTGCCTTGCAGACGATGGTGACATTGCAATTGGCGGCGGCTTCAATGGCTGCACGAAGACCTGCGATGCCAGAGCCGATAACAAGGCAGTCAGTAAAAAGCTGATGAGTGGAGATTGAATCTATATCCACGAGGTATCGTCGAAGCTGGCCGAATGAGCCATCGTGTATCAACAGCGGCTGGTTTGAATTTTCGTTAACTTCCATTAGTGTTCTCAACCGGAAATTTTCTGGTCTTATTTTGCACCAGGCTTTGCCGGTGACTGTTCTGCTTTCTTTAAAGTAACTCGCTTCAAGACAAGTTCCTTGCTGAAAAATTCTTTGCCATCGGCATGTTTTACGGCAAATTTTTGAAGCTCTTTCGTTTTAGCGGTCAGGACAGCGCTTTCCTCGAGCATTTCGTGTTTAACAGCATTTGGATCTTTTGCCAGAAATTCTTCCATAGTTTCATTATCAGACAACCTCAACTTAAGCTGCGGTTCAATGGAATCGACACGGGCGAAGGTATGAACCGGTAGAGAAAAGAACACATTGAACATCCACTCCGGCTTAAAGTTGGGGTCATCAGGTGAACCGCAGGGAAGCTGATTCGGAAAAACATCGAGGAACAATTTTCCCTCGAGCTTTACAAGATGGGCATCAAAAATTCCCTTGCCTTTGCCATCCTTCTCTTCTGAAGCAGTATAAATCAACTGGTAAGTTTTCGCCGACTTCTCGGATTTGGAAAATTCCAGAGTATTGTTAGAGTCATCAATCCAGGTTCCGAGAAGTTTCTCGTCGAAGACAAGCTCATTCTCGGTGTATAACGGATGCAAAGACATAACCGGGACGCAGCCGCCAAGGATACCAGCCAAAAGATAAAACAGGATTTTTCTGGTTTTCTCCATTTTTATGCTCCTTAAAAAAA
>JBFZBH010000120.1:0-5176 GCA_041308525.1 Phycisphaerae bacterium
TAAGTAAGCCGTCTTGCTATCAGGAGCTTTGGGGGAATTTTAATCGACTTTTTTGTAAAATTGTGCCTCTTTGTCAGAAAGTTTTTTTTGCTCAATCATTGTGCGGATTTTTTCAACATCGACATTTCTAATCTGGCCTGAGCCGGTTACATTCGTCTTTTCAGTTTGTGTTAGGCTCGGAGGAACAGCCTGGAAAAATTTATTAATTGTAATTGCAGAAACAAAAATTGCAGCAGCAGCTACAGCAGCAATAAAATATTTTCCTTTTGCCGGTCTTGCTGTTTTACTGATTTCCAGATATTCGCTTTCCTTCTTCGATAAATGAAGACATCTGTCGCAGCAGATGCAGTCATCCTGATTTTTCCCAGTTATGCCAAATTCGCAAAGTCCGAATTTTTTTGCGGGCAAATATCTTTTCAGTAGAGCGATTCTATTGAGCAGTGATAAAAAGGCGCCAGCAGGACATAAATAAAGACACCAGAATCTAGGGTAAATAAACGAGGCAGCGAGAACTGTTAAGGCCATCCAGAGCACAAGCTGATTTCTGATGCGTGAAAATACCGCGACAAGCGGGTCTGCTGAAAGGATAATGTGATCTCTGGTAAGGAAAAAAACAGTTATGACTATAAAAAGGATTAGGTGTTTGACAAAGCCTGCCTTTCGCATAGTCTCCTTATCGAGGGATAACCGCAGTTTCGCAGGTCTAAGGCGGCTGATAAGCTCCTGTGCGGCACCAAACGGGCAGATATAACCGCAGTAAAGGTTTCCAAATATTAATACAATCATTGGTATTCCGATAGTTATTAAAAACGCTGCAGAAAGATTCGCAGCGGGACTTTGCAGGGAGAGAATTGTGGCGATTTGTTCAGTAGAAAACTGGGCATTGAAAAATAATCCGCCGATTAGAAGAGTAAAAATGAGAAAGACAAGCCTTGTTAAAAAACTGCCATAATAGACGAGGACCAAAGAGGCAATGACTGATGCGATAAGATATGTTCCTGTGACATCAGGAAGATATTTTAATCCTGCAGGTTTCAGGGCGACTTTTGTTTTCACAGTTTGCCCAAGAGCCTTGTCTGCAAATTTTCTGCCTGAAAGTTCGAGAGCCGAAGTTATGGCTTTTGAGGTTATGGTTGCACCTGTAACAGCATCTGCATTTGTGTATGGTTTTTCAGAAAATAGGGGTTTGGCCAAAAATCTTTTTTGGCGGTCTGTTACTCGTTTCAGATAGGAAGGAGTTTCGTTCGATTTTGTTACGCTGAAGTTGATGAGGCTCCCATTTGTATCTATAAAGACCGCAAGAGTTATCGGCCCGCCGAATCCTCTGACTTTGCCGCCGAAATCATCACTTGCGAAGATGTAGCCTTTCAGTCCGCCATTGTCATCGAAGGCCTTGTAGTATGTCATAAGCTTGTCATCAAGCTTGACTGTGGCCGGTTTTACCTGAAGCTGTCCTGCGAGTGCCTGTGCTGTTTCTTCGGGCAGGACAGCACTTAACGGAATGCCGAAGTAATGCAGAAGATTGGAACAAATGATAACAATGACGCTAATGCCGAACAGAGTGAAACCGAGTTTTCTAAGTCCGCCTGCCGGTTTGGCAAGGGCGCAGATTTTTAGGGGTTTAAATATTTTTGCTGTCAGGGCAGTCAGGTTCGCAGCAAGCAGGGCGATGAACACTAACAGCGAAAGGGAGGTTCCGAGCACAGGGACAAGCAGCAGACTTGTGGCGAGTCCTCCTGCACAGGCACCGATATGGTCGGCTGTTTCGAGGCGGCTGCCGGCTTGTCCTGTTTCAAAGCCGGAGGCCTCAAGCTGCTTTGCAGCGATAGGAAAATAGCAGCCTGAGCAAAAACCGCAGAGGAAAAAAGCAATAGTGTAAATTAGATGTGTGAAGCTGTTTAACGCTGCGGAATTTGTCAATCGGACAAAAACTGGGGATGAGACGGCAAGAAGGATTGCAGTATGTATTAGTATGACTGAAACCAGCAACAGGGATTGGCCGGGTCTATTTATGGATATAAGATATCTGGTTATAGCTGCGCCAATAGTCAGGCCAAGCATAAAAATTGATGAAATGATGCCAATGTAAAGATACAAAGAGCCAAGCTGTGTCTGGTACAAATACATCAGAACGATTACGGAACCGATGCCTAAAAAACCTGCTGTAAAAGAAAGAAAAGAACTGTCGAAGGCGGGGCTTTTCGGAAGAATGTCTTCAGAGGAGGGCAACAGATTCCCATTTTTTTTCCTGAACAATATACCTGTCAGGTATGCAATTCTCAGGATGACAAAAACAATGATGGGAACAAAAAAGGTTAGAGGCCCTGCAAGGATTAATCGCTTGACGAATCTGATTACGGGTGCCCCTGATTGTCTTGCTGCCAGAAGCAGGCTGTAGAGATATGTCAGCGGCCTCGAATCGCTATTGATAAGATCTGATTGCGGCAAATCAGGGTTCGAATATTCTTCGATCGCCTTTGCGGCGCGGTCTGGCAGATAAATTGATAAGAGTGCATCAGGGGAAAATACTTCCCGTGCGTTTTCGATTTTTCTGAATCTGCCGGCCAGAAGGCCGGGATTGCCGCTGATTGATTTACTGTCGGAGGCTATAAACCAGGTATCTACCCCGGTGACAAGTATTATGTTGGAAAATACTTTTTGAAGGGTCATCTTCACGGAAGTGCCGAGAGTAACCAGCTCTGTCCCCATAATATTTTCGCCGCCGGAAATCCGAACCGAAATGATTCCATCGGCAGCAAGCGACTTTTTGACCTGCTGATAAAATTCCTGCGTGTAATAACGGTTCAGCACCGAGCTTGCGGCATTGGGGAGGTTGAGAATAACGATGTCAAATGTGTTGATGCTGCCTGCAAGGTAAGAGCGGACATCGTCAGTGACAAGGTTCAGGCGGCTGTCAGTTGCTTTAAGCTGTTCCGCCAGTATGTCGTTAATTTTTTTCATGTACTTGGTATCACAATGTGCCCAGCTTACGATTTGGACTTCGGGTATTTTCAGAAATTGCCGGCAGACGCCGAGGCCTCCTCCGATTATGAGGATATTTTGTGCATCAGGCTTCTGGCAGAGGCTTATTGCAGCGATTCGTCCGGTTGTTTCCTGGTCGGGCAATGCCTCGCAGACTGAACCTTCCCGCATAATAACAAGCTGACTGCGATAAGTACCGTAAAGATATTCGGCCTGTGCAGTCTGAAAGGAATTTGTGAATGCATCTTTTGGAAGGAGCCTGGTCCATTTTTCGGTTTGTAATTTCTTAGTCAGGATATTATCTAATCCGAAGACGAAAAAAAGTATAAGGCAAAGAGGTGCACCAGCTTTAATTGCATTAGAAAACCATCGGATTTTTTCCTGAGCCTGTCCGGTTTGTGTGAAAAGTTTTTTTATTCCTGCAAGCTCATTTATCAAAACTGCAGATGCAACAATCAGGGCGAGTATGAAAAAAATGCTGATGGAGCTTGAGCCTGCAGCTAAAAGAATTGTTACGCCGAGTCCGCCGATAAAACTTCCTGCTGCTTCGAGGATATATACTTTTGATAAGGCAGGTTCTTCGTGCTTTTTAATCCAGCGGCAGGCGGTTGGAAAAAGAAGACCTGTGATAACGCTGACAGGGGCGTTGGCAAGAATTGAAAGCCACAGAGTCGAACGAAGCGACAACAGTGCATAATGCTCTATGCCTGCTATTGAACGGATATTGACGATTAGCATCAATTGCAGAAAGAAAGCGGGAAGGTATGCCAGAAAGAGCAATTCGATATTTTTAACCAGTATCTCGGTGAGGGTGTTGGCTTTATAGGCGAGCAAGGCTGCGAGGGCTATCCATAAGAACCAGGAGGCAAAGAATAATCCGATGCTGATGTCATTGCCTTCGAAACTGGTAATGAATTCTCGGAACAGAAGAGTCTGGGCAGCAATCGTGAAAAGACCATAACAGAATATCAGAAATTTGCGTGAGAGCTTCATTTTTCCTCGCCGAATACCTCGGCCTCGAATACCTGAAAGGTCGCATTTTCCTTCCAGGCATTAGCCGGCAGTCCTGCCTTCATTGAAAGATTAGATAAAGTTTCCTGCAGTCCCCAGCCCTGTTCTGGCGCGACCTGCGGAAGGAAAACTGCTGACCGTTCACCTTTACTAAGAATTATTCCATCGGTGCCGATACGGATTTTGTCCGGCGAGCTGACAGGATGCGGAACTGTCAGTGCGGAAATTTCAATCGTGATATCATTGCATTCAACAATATTGACCGGCAGGAAACGAGGGTCTTTAGTGCTGGCATTGATTGCATTGCTGATGACAGATTTATAAAGAGGCTGCCGGGGGAAGATATCGCCGATACAGCCCCTGAGCATTGAGCGCTCTTTTAACGTCACGAAGGCAGCGCGCTGTTCTTTCATTTTTTCATCGATTGTTATTCCAAGCTCCTGCGGCTCGGGCACCTTTTTATTTTTCAGATAATAAATGATTGTCTGCCGTGCGAGTTTCAAAAGCTCCTGTTTTTCTTTCTCGGAGAGCCTGTCTGCTTCAACTGGTGTGTTTGTTTGCCATTTGCCTGCAAAGACAATCCCTAAATAGCTTACTGAGTTGGAATAATCGCCGAGCATTTGTCCGCTTGTTGCGTATTTAATCAGGTGAACTTCTGTTGGCTTATTCATCATCGCAAGCAGAATTGCAACCGGTATGTAGCCGCAGATTGTCGCACCGGTTTTTTCCCTGTATTCGAAAAAACCTTTGCTGTCGAGCTGCTCGATGTATTTATAAGCACCCATATCGAGTTGTTTTAACTTTTCTGGGATGTTTTCTTTGAAGGGTATATAACCGTAGGAAGGACCAAAATGAGTGAAATCCGAGCTTGCCACCACCAGCGTGTCTTCATCAATAAGATTTTTTATGACAGAAGCTGCTTTGTTTATCGTTTCTGGTGAGCATTGGCCTGCCACAATTGGGACCAGTTTGAAATTTCCGAGCTTGTATTGCAGCATCGGGATTTCTATCTGAACGCTGTGTTCATTTTTTTGGGCGTTCGGAATATTTTTAAAAAAGGGAGATTCTGTGAGTCTGCTTATAAATTCAGTATCTATCGGAATCTGGCCGAGCGGTGATTGATAAAAATCTGCTGAAAGGACACTGAGCATATTTTGCATCGGTGTGCCGTGACTTGGGCCGA
>JBFZBH010000121.1:0-5171 GCA_041308525.1 Phycisphaerae bacterium
CGCGAAAGAGGCGCAGCCACCAGACGTAGGATTCACCCAGTCCCACGTTGCCCGCCTCGTCAACCATTTTGCAGATTGCGCAATCGATAAACACCCCGGCACATCGCACCCAAGCGGCTTTGCAAGATATATATGCTTGCCCGCATCAACCGAAGCCTTGATATGTTCAGGAAAACAATAAGGCGGCGTCTCGTGAAAAACCGCATCTACTCCGCTCTCAATCAATTTTTTATAACCCGACAGGCCCGAAAATCTTTTCTCCTTCGGCACCCCGAATCTGTCACCAGCCGCCTGCACAACCTCATCGAAGTAATCCGCTACCGCCGCAATCTTATATCCGCCATGATTAACCAGCAAATCCGTCAGCCACGAGCCGCGCCAGCCAAGGCCAATGACACCCGCCTCAATCTTTGAATTTGCCTCCGTGCCGAATGCAAGCGCAGGCTTCATAACTGTAAAAGTAAACGCCGATGCCGCTGCTCCTTCGATAAACTTTCGCCTCGATATTTTCGATTGCGTCAAATTCTTCGTTTCTTCCTTCATTTGCTCACTCCTTAATTTGTGTTTTAACTGTCGATTTCACTCCATCAGAAGGAACATCAATATTGGCCGTCCATAAAATAGCATTCAAAACGGTTTTCCGCAACGATTCAACCTCCCAGTTTTTGTGATAGTGTCCGCCCGTAAATCCGAAGCTTCTGCCGCCATCATCTCTTTGAAATGCCCACGCAAGAATTTCGCTCTTCGGATTATCTGCCGGAAGCGGCGCCGTCAAAATTGCTGTCACCCCTTTATTCTTCTCGTCAAATTTCAGCTTGAAATAAAACTCATCTCGCGCACTGAAACTCTTAACTCCCCTGCAAATCGGATGTCCCGGTGATGCCGGCGAAACCAGCGGCTCATTATAAGGATTCTGCGAATACCCATCCTTATAAAAACCCCCCAGCCATTTTAGAAAAATCGTTTCATCCTCTTCATTTCTCGGCGGCGCAACCGCAAAGTGCAGACATACAAGCCCTTTTTTCTTCGCCATCAGTTCTCTAAACTTTTTAACTCTCTCTGGTTTCGCAATCGGATGGTCCTCCCACCCGTCAGAAAATATCACAATCGTATCCGCGATGTCGAGCATATTCGCATCAGAAGGCCACCCGTCGAGAACAACCTCGCTTTCAATTCCTGTCACATTCTGCGAATTGTCCAAGCAGTTTTTCAAAAGCCAAACTCCATCCTCGTGAGCATGCTCGCCTTCTCCGTGAGTCTTTTCACCGGCAATGAATACGACTTTTTTCGTCTGTGCAGGATTTAGTCCCGCCGCCCACGCACAAGCCCGTCTGAATATCTCCGCAGCACCCCGGTTTGTTATTGATTTGACATCGTGCCCTAATACGCAGTGAAAAACCCGCCCCTTTCCGTAATCGAACGCAAAGGCCATGGGGTATTCTACGCCATCCACCTTCGATCGCGCCGTCGCCAGTATATCGACCTTTCTTTCGCCGACAAGGCAGGTATATAATTCATCCTCAATCTCAAAAGAGCCAACTCCCTTCATAACAGGATGATTTGCATCTTTAATTTCAACCTTAAAACTTCCGTACGGGTCATGCGGTCTCTTCTGCGCATCCCACACCCTTCCTGCGAGATTTCGAAATTCAGGCCAGCCGCCAAATGCCCCGCACGCAAAATGCGTAAGTACAAGCCCCTTGCCGCCCCTGACAAATTTCGCAAGGTTCTCCCCCGCCTCCGCTCCCGGCAATTGTCTCTCCCAGTTCATAAAATGCAAAACAACTACATCATAATCGTGCAGCTTAGATGAAGACAAAAAATTTGGATCATTTACCACTTCAACCTTCAATCGCCCGTCTTTTCTTAAAACATCCGCAAGCGCCGGCGCCGTCTGCCCCCAGTCGTGTGCCGGATGGTCAATGCCTGTAACAAGCAGAACTCTGGCAATCTGCTTATCCAGCTGTCCTGCTGCACATATAGAATTTCCTGCAGACAAAAATAATAGAACAACTCCGCCAAAAACATAAAAATATTTTTTCATCATCAAATCACCTTTAACAACGATAGACGGCCAATCATCATATAATAAAATTATTCTTTCCTGTTTGCATTCTTTTTATGGCTTAAAAACCACTTATAAAGCTCCGGATTATTATAAGTCTGCGTCCACGAATCGTGACCGGCCTCAGGATAAACAGTAAGTTTGGCATCTCCGCCATTTTTATTGACCGCATTGACCATTTCCTGTGACATCGTAAGGGAAACTGTTTTATCCTTTGCGCCGTGAAAGGCCCACACAGGCACATCCTTAAGCCCCACAGCTTCCTTCACATTGCCCCCGCCGCAAATCGGCGCAACGGCCGCAAATCGCTCCGGATGCCTGCAGCCGAGGCTCCAGCTTCCGAATCCGCCCATGCTCAATCCGGTAAGATAAATCCTCTCTCTATCGACAGAATACTTTTTTATTACCTCATCCAGCAGCCTGTTTAGCCTTTCGCTGTTCCAGACATGATATTCAGGGCATTGAGGACATATAATAACAAATGGCAAGTCCTTGCCCTTCTCGAGCACCTGCGGAAGCCCGATTATCTTGTGTTTTTCAAGGTCATCGCCCCGCTCACCCATCCCGTGCAAAAATAAAATCAATGGCCACAGCTTTTGCTTGTCATAATCTTTTGGCTTATACGCAATATAATTGTAGGAATTCGCCTCAGCCGGCTGGAAAACCTTTTCAAAAATATCCTTTCGGCCTTCTGGGTTCTCAACTGCCTTTTTTTTCTGCTCAATGCCTCTTTGATAAAAACCGAACGCCTGTTCCGTCATACAGTTTTTCTTGTCCTCGATTTCATTAACTGTTTCCCAGGCAATTTTCTGCAGCGCAATGCAGTCGTCCCTTTTAAGCTCTGTTAATCCCCCGTTTGAAAAACCCGCCGGATTTCTTCCGGTCAATGTAATATAAAAAACACAGGCCGTCAGATATGTCCCCGCCTGATTTTGATGAACCCCGTCATTATCATACAGCTTAATACCCGGCTTCTCTTTAAGCGCCCTCTGCCATGCCAAACCCACAGGCGAAGCAGGTGCATTGACCTCGGCAGCCGCCTTTTTATAAGATTCGGCCACCTGCGAAAACATATTCGGTTCACTTCTTTCATAACCCCATGTCATATAAAAAATAGTTTTCGCTCCGGCTTTTTTAATTTCGGAGTCGAACTTGCGCGAATATTCGAAAAATTTCGCCCTGTCTTTTATCGTTTGAGAACTGCCGTCCTGAAGCACAACATAATCCCATTTGCCGCTTTTGATGAGCTTCAAAGCCTCGCCTTTTGTGTAATTATTCTCGAGAGTAAAACCCCCCGGCGCATACATCTGCGTAAAAAGTGCCGGCTGACGGCCGGGTGAATTCGCCAGATTTGCCAAAACCTTCGGCATCTCGTAATAAAATGTAAGGCTGTTTCCTATAAATAAAATCCTCACAGGTTTTCCGGAAGCCCGAACTTGTGCCGCAGAAGCACAGCAAAATACAGCAATGATAATGAATATAACAAGAAGAAAGCAAATGCGCTGAATTCGATTACCCATAATATAACAACCTCCTTAACATTTTTCGTTATTATATAAAACAGGTGTATAGTTTGAAAGCCCTTACATCCGCAAAATAAGATGTTTGCAACATTTTGCATATTGTGGTATAAATATTCAAAAGAAAAAAATTATGGAAACCGCAGAACTAAAAACACAAATTACAGACCTTCGGGCCCGGATTAAAGAAATCCGGGACTGGCTTTGATTTACCAGCCAAAAAAGCCGAACTCGCTCGCCTCGAAAGGCAGGTCTTAAAACCCAACTTCTGGGACAATCCCGAGGCAGCGCAGAAAGCCGTAACCGAGCTAAGCAGCCTCAAATCCATCGTCGAGCCTGCCGAGAAAATCCAGCAGAGTGCCGCTGAACTTGCCGAGCTTTTCGAAATGGCAGCAGCCGAAAACGATCAAAAGATGCTCTCACATCTCGAAACCGATCTGGCTTCCCTCAAAAAACAATGTGAAAAAATCGAAATCACAGGCCTCCTTTCCGGCCCCAACGATGCTCGAAATTGCTTTTTCAGCATCCACGCCGGTGCCGGCGGAACGGAAAGCTGCGACTGGGTTAGTATGCTCCTGCGTATGTACACAAGATACTTCGACAGGAACAAATATTCTTACGAACAGCTCGATATCACTCCGGGCGAGGAAGCAGGAATCCGCTCCATAACATTAAAAGTCAGCGGCCCCTTCGCCTTCGGGAAACTATCCTGCGAAATGGGCGTCCATCGTCTCGTGCGAATCAGCCCCTTCGACGCCAACAAAAGAAGACATACCAGTTTCGCAGCCGTCGATTGCGTTCCGGAATTTGCCGACGATGTCGATATCGAGGTCAAAGAGGAGGACTTGAAAATCGATTTCTACCGTGCCGGCGGCCCGGGCGGCCAGAACGTCAATAAGGTAAGCTCCGCTGTCCGTATGACGCATCTTCCGACAGGTATTGTCGTCCAGTGCCAAAACGAGCGCAGCCAGCACAAAAACCGCGCTGAGGCATTGAAGGTCCTCAAGGCCCGCCTCTATATGCGAGAGCAGCAGAAACGCGATGCCGAGCTTACAAAGATGTACGGCAATAAAGGCGAAATCGCCTGGGGCAACCAGATAAGAAGCTACGTCCTCCAGCCGTACCAGCTTGTCAAGGACCACAGGACCGATTTCGAAACCGGAAACGTCGATGCTGTGTTAAACGGCGAACTCGACGACTTCATCGAAGCCTACCTCCGCTTCCGCGCAAAAGAAAAAATCAAAAAATAATCAAGATGCCCATTTAAGAAACGGCTTCTTTTTCGACCGGGCGCACTCCTTCAGATACAGATTAATCAGATTCTGATACGTAATACCTGTCTCTGCCGCCAGCTTCTTGAAGTATTCAATTACATCGACCCCAAGCCGCAGCGTAACCTGCCTCTTTAGCCCTTTTGCGTAAGGATTTTTATGTCCCCTCATTTTTGAAAAATCATATTCTTTTCTCATTTTCTTTCACCATAATAAAATTTTTCTTCTTTCGCCGATGCCTTCGTACCATAATTATATTATATTGCTAATATAATTATCAGTCAAGACATATTAGAAAATAATTTTTCCCTCAGA
>JBFZBH010000122.1:0-5153 GCA_041308525.1 Phycisphaerae bacterium
CCACGGCCAAAAGATATATTAACCATCGACAAAGAAAAAAAAGTCGTATGGTTGGCTTTAAAAACTATTTTGTCGGCTGGTTTGCCTCGTCAATTTTCTGTTTTATTTTAGCCCCCACATCCTTCGCCGCTTCCTTTGTAACATCTACGCATTTGTGAAGCCCATTGCTGACAGATTGAAGAATCTCAGTTTTGGAAACAGGCTGTTCAATCTGTGCAACTGAGCCAACCGCTGACTTGGGTCCCTGCTGCTCAGGAGGAACCAGAAAATAGACAGCTGTAAGGAAACCGGCAAAATACACGATAAGCAGCCGAATCAATTTGCCACCTATCACAGACATTTCCAACCCCCTTCTGTTTTCTGAAAATATTATCAGCCCTTGGGACTACCCCATTTTTTACAATAACTAAAAAGAGCTTAGCCATTTAAAGTATAGTAAAGAAACGGCCTCCGGCCAAACCGCTATAAGTTCTTGTCAAGAATTGACTTAAGCGTGCTGCAAACGTCCGCCACCTGGTCTTTGTCAAGGTTGTTATAAAAAGGCAGCGCTATCGTCCTTTCACTAACTGATTCTGTTATAGGGAAGTCACCCTTTTTATATCCGAACCTCTCCGTCATAAACGGCTGTAAATGCACCGGCGGGAAATAATTGCTCACTTGAATTCCCTCGCCCTTCATTGCCTCTAAAATTTTATTTCTGTCTTCGAGCGTAAAAAGCTCAGTAAGCCTTACAACAAAAACAAACCAACTGATACTGCCGTTTTCCAGCTCATCGGGAATAATCAATCTTTCATCATCTGCCAGAATTTCCTGATACCATTTCGCGACCTGACAGCGTTTAGCCTTGATTTCCTCAATCCTCGAAAGCTGCACTATCCCCATTGCGCAATTAATATCACTGAGCCTATAATTATATCCGAGCCTTTCGTGCGCAAGCCATCCGCCTCCTTTTCCCCTTCCCTGGTTTCTAAGCGAAGCGCAAATATCCGCAAGCCTTTCATCATCGGTCAAGACCATTCCACCCTCGCCCGTCGTTATTTGCTTATTCGGATACATCCCGAAGACACTCATTATCCCGAATGTGCCTGCCTTTTGTCCGTTCAAGCTCGAGCCCAATGCCTCGCAGCTATCCTCAATTATAGGCAGATTGTGCTTTTGTGCGATTTGACAAATTTTATCGAATCCGGCGGGATTCCCGAAGATTTCCACAGGCATAATTGCTTTCGTACTTTTTGTAATTTTCTTCTCTATCTTCGTGTAATCGATATTTAAGCTTATCGGGTCAATATCGACAAAAACGGGTCTGGCGCCGGCCATCATAATGCAGTTCGTTGTTGCGATAAAAGTAAATGGTGTTGTGATAACCTCATCGCCCTCTTTAATGCCTAAAGCAGACAGGCACAAAAATAATCCGCTCGTACCGCTGTTGACTGCAATCGCCCTCTTTCTGCCGATGTATTTCGCAAAGGCCTGCTCGAATTCTGTAACTTTTGGGCCCAATGAAAGGTCTGGGCATCTAAGCACGCTGCAAACCGCATCTATCTCTTTTTCTGTTATATCCGGCCTGGATAAATGAATTCTCATACATATAATCTCACAAAAAAGCTGCAAATAAATCACTATTACAACGTTTTAGCCACAAAAAGCAAAATAGTGGATTAAATGCAGATTGTACAAAGTAAGGCCGATAAAGCAAAAGGATTTCCATCCTCTTTGACATTATTCACCTATCTCTTCTTGCCATTAAAAAAGACCGAATGCTGATTTTTTGTCTATTACATTTTTAATAATTTCAAACTAAAAGCCCTTATGGGACGTATTTGTTGGTAGGCTAATGTAAGCTTTTCGGAACCATATATTAAGGTTTTTTGGTGCTAAACAGCTTTTGAGGGGTTGTCGAATAACTTTTATGCAGAAAAAACAATAATCTCGAAGGATTATGAAAATGGCAAAAGGTAAAAATGTACTGACTACCGGGGATGTTGCGAGAATTTGCAACGTTGCTCCCCGGACTGTTTCCAAATGGTTCGATAGCGGCCAGCTCAAAGGTTACCGTATCCCCGGCAGCAAAGACAGACGCATCCCGCTTAACGAGCTTATTAGATTTATGAAATCCCACAATATGCCCATCGATACACTTCACGCAGGAAAAATTCGGGTTCTTATTGTGGATAGCAATTCCCAGTCTGCTTCTTCCCTCGCCGAAGTCCTGAGGAACAAAGCTGATTATGAGGCCCAGACTGTAAGCAGCAATTTCGAGACCGGTGCGACCGTCCAGAGATTTTCTCCTCATGTTATTTTGATAAATCTTCTCGCCGGCGGCATCGATGTCACAGATATATGCTGCAACATTCGCCAAAATGAAGAATTACAGACTATTAAAATCATAGCCCTTGCCAATCATTTAACTGACTCGGAGACAACCGCTCTTCTCAAAAAGGGTTTCGACAGTTGTGTCGCAAATCCGGACGATATTACAGAGATTATCAAAAAAATTGAAGAAGCCACCGCCATTGTTTACTAACTGACGATACTTTACTTGGCAAAAAAATTGAACTGAAAAACAAAACAGTTTACACCTCTTTCGATTATAAAAATGTTTTGCACTTTACTTCATCTTCCTTCGATTCACATTATATCCATAATGCATTATTTACCCGAATATCCAACTCATCTTTTGCTTGCATTAGATTCGTTTAAAGATAAAATATTCCTGATTGAATCTTAAGTTTTATGTAAATGGACACAAAAATGGATAATCTCTTCAGCGTTGAGAACAAAAGTGTTGTTATAACTGGCGGTGCAGGTGTTTTATGCTCTCAAATGGCCCTCGCACTCGCTCAGGCAGGAGCAAAGGTCTGCATTCTTGACCTTAAAATAAAAGCAGCCAGATCCCTTTGCAACCGAATAAATTCAGATGGCTTTACTGCAATCGCCAAAAAGACAAATTTGCTGAAAAAAGAGCAGATTCAAGATGCACTTAAAATGATCATCAATAAATTCGGTTCTATAGATGTCCTTATAAACGGCGCCGGCGGAAACAAAAAAGAGGCAACTGTTTCTAAAGACAAGACCTTCTTTGATATAGACGCCCGCGCCCTCCAGCAGATAATTGATTTAAATTTACTCGGGACCCTTTTACCCTGCCAGGTCTTCGGAAAGCAAATGGCCAAGCAGCAGTCCGGCATCATCGTAAATATCTCGAGTATGAACGCCTTTCGCCCCCTGACCAACATAGCTGCCTATTCAGCAGCCAAGGCCGCAGTCAGTAATTTCACCCAGTGGCTGGCTGTCTATATGGCAATGAATTTCTCCGAAAGTATTCGCGTCAACGCAATCGCTCCAGGCTTTTTCCTTACAGAACAGAACCGCTACCTTCTGACGAATGAAAAAAGCGGGAAATTGACCGATAGAGGCAAACGGATTATCGAACACACTCCGATGGCAAGGTTTGGTCGGCCCGACGAACTTATCGGCACTTTATTGTGGCTTATCTCTGATGCATCTAAATTTGTCACCGGCACCGTTGTTCCTGTTGACGGTGGTTTCAATGCCTTCAGCGGAGTTTGAAAATGATTATCGTGGTTATGGGTGTTTGCAGCAGCGGCAAAACTCTTATCGGCAGCCTCCTTGCCCAAAGGCTTTCTGTCACCTTCTACGACGCCGATAATTTCCATCCTCAGTCAAATGTCGATAAAATGAGCAAAGGTATCCCTCTCGATGATAATGACCGCCTTCCCTGGCTTGAAGGCATTGCCCGTAAAATGCCCCAATGGTCAAAACGCGGCGGCACTGTTTTGGCCTGCTCTGCCCTTAAAAATTCCTACAGGGACATCTTAAAGACCGGCGCCAGCAACATAAAATTTGTTTACCTGAAAGGCACAAAACAGGTCATTCTCGAAAGGTTAAGAAACCGAAAAGGCCATTTCTTTCCGGAATCTCTTGTAGATAGTCAGTTCGAAACTCTCGAAGAGCCAAGTGATGCTATCGTAATTGATATTAACCGGAAACCAGATTTAATCGTTGAGCAAATTATTGAAAATTTAAATAAAGAATAAATTCTTTAATGGTTATATTCGAAGAAAATCAAAGAGAAGGAATAAGCTTTGGTCGCACCGAAAAGCTCGTGCAGAAGTTTTTTGCCCAAAATGATTACGGAGGCAAAAAATTACTTCTGATCGTTCCCGATAATACACGTTCCGGTCCCGTTGGCAGAATATTTCAAATGATTTTCGAATGCATTGGCTTAAAGGCTGCATTGGTCGATGTCCTTATTGCATTGGGAACTCATAAGCCCATCTCTGAAGACCAGATTTGTAAGCGACTGCAGATTACCGAATCCCAAAGGAACGAAAAATATTCGAAAGTCCGCTTTTTCAATCATGAATGGGGCAATCATCAAATTTTTACTTCAATTGGAAACATCCGCTCATCCGAAATAAAGCATCTGACCAGCGGCTTGTTCGAAGAAGACGTCAATGTGATGATAAACAAAAAAATTTTCGAATACGATGAGTTTTTCATCATCGGCCCGGTCTTTCCACATGAAGTGATAGGTTTTTCAGGCGGCTTCAAATATATTTTTCCCGGCATAGCAGGTCAGGAAATAATAAATTTCTTTCACTGGCTCGGTGCGGTTATTACCAATCCTGTTATAAACGGCAATAAATGGACACCAACACGAGCCGTGGTGGAAAAAGCTGCCTCATTTCTAAAAATGCCTTCGAAACTCTTCGCCCTCGTTGCGGTCAAGGATGAATTGAAGGGACTCTTTATCGGAGATGTAACCGGAACCTGGGAAAAGGCCGTTGATTTGTCCTCACAGGTGCATATCGTTTATAAAGACCGCACCTTTAATACAGTACTTGGCATTGCACCGAAGATGTATGATGATTTATGGACCGCCGGCAAGGTTATGTATAAGCTCGAACCTGTCGTCGCCGACGGCGGAAATCTTATAATCTATGCACCGCACATATCAGAAATTTCTCATACTCATGGAAAAACCCTTGAAAAAATCGGCTATCACACTCGAGATTTCTTTCTCAAGCAGTGGGAAAGTTATGAAAATTATCCTCGCGGCATTCTTGCACATTCCACGCACGTAAAAGGAATCGGTTCTTTCGAAAATGGACTTGAAAAACCGAGAATAA
>JBFZBH010000123.1:0-5146 GCA_041308525.1 Phycisphaerae bacterium
GCAAAAACTATAAAACTTCAATATATTTAGACAATGATAAGTGAATTTAGTTTGTAAAAATTATGTAAATTTTTCAACTTCAAAATGAAGAATAGAACTTTAATAGTATTTACAGGGTTGTTCCTGTTTATTTTCTTATTTTTTGTATATTTCAGAGGTCATATTTGGACAGCTTATTCGCATATAAAAGGAAGAAAGACCATCGAACAAAGACTCGAAGAGTTCGGTCCGGCGGTGCACCAGAGAATTATTTCACATTTTAATAATCGAAACATTTCTTATCCACCTGAAAAATTGGTACTCGTGGGATTGAAAAAGGAAAAAATATTAGAGTTGTGGGCATCTGGCACCAATGGCGATTTTCAATTAATTAATAAATACGGCATTTTGGCGGCAAGCGGCAAAGCTGGCCCGAAGCTTAAAGAAGGCGACAACCAGGTCCCGGAAGGGATTTATAAAATAATATCATTAAATCCGAACAGCAGGTTTCACTTGTCTGTTAAATTAAATTACCCCAATGAATTCGACCGTGAAAGAGCTGCCGAGGAGAACCGTGACAAACTCGGAGGGGACATTATGATACACGGTAGTAATGTTTCCATTGGATGTCTTGCTATAGGCAACCAGGCAATTGAAGAATTGTTTGTCCTTGCTGCAGAAACCGGGATCGAAAATATAAAAGTCATTATCAGTCCTGTCGATTTTCGCGAAAGTGATATGCCGCAAATTGACGAACTTCCCGAGTGGACGGATTCGCTTTATGAAAAAATAAAGCAGGAATTAATGATGCTGCAGCGTCCTGAATTTTGAATCGACTTGAATCAGCTCCGTGCTAAACAGACTCTGAAGATGGCGCCGGTTGGTTTTGCAGTGACAATTTCAACAAAGCCGTTATGAGCCTCGGCGAATTTCTTTACAAGGGCAAGGCCCAAGCCTGTCCCCTGGGTCTCACGGGTAGCTTCAGAGCCAATGCGGTAAAATTCCTCGAAAATTTTTTTTCTCTGGCGGTGCGGCACGCCGGGGCCGTGGTCTTCGACCTCAATGATTGTAAATTGCGGGTCGCTTGCGGTTCGGATTGTAATTGTCCTGTCTTCACAGTCGCGTGCATATTTTACTGCATTATCGAGCAGATTAACAACTATTTGTGTGACAGCGTCGCGGTCAAAGCTTCGTTGTCCTAAATCGCCGAACTCTGTTTTTATGGTAAAATTGTGCTGCTGGGCATAAGGTCTTATCATCTCGACGACCTTTGCTATACATCCGTTGATATCGCCAATGGTAAAAGAGTATTTCTTTTTTCCTTTCTGAATTCGGGAAAAGTCGAGGACATTTTCGATAAGACGGCTTAGGCGTTCGCTTTCCTGCTGCATTCCCTTATAGTATTCCCTCTTTTTTTCTTCCGTTCTGACCCAGTCTTTTTCGAGCATTTCGGAAAACATCCGAATACTTGTCAGCGGCGTCCTTAATTCATGAGAGACCGCAGAAATAAAATCATCTTTCTTCTGTGCCAGCTTTAATTGTGAGCGTGCGTTGCGCCAGAGGCTTATCATGCCCAGCGTCACAGCGATAAAAACAATTGTAATCGTTCCGAAATACCAGCCCTTGAGCCTGCCGATACTCCTGTTAATCCAGCCGGGGATTGTTTCCTTAAGATTCAAGACGACCTCACCGAAGCCGAAATCAAGCGAAGCCCAATATGAAGCAGCAGGGTCCTCCTGCTTCGACAATTCGAAGGACATTCCTTCCTTTATAAATCTTTTTGCGGATTCATCTATCTCGGCGAGGAGTCTTGATTCGTTCAATTTAAAGCCTTGCAGCAGGTGTCTGTCTTCGATCTGTACGTGCCTGAGCATAAAGACCTGCCCGCCAAAGATTGATTTGTCACTGTCTTCGCCGCCCACAACAACCGGAACAAAAGGCTCAATTCGAATCTGCACCATATCAGATTCCTGTTCCTGCTGAGGCTGATTCGACTTTAGAGCAGTTTCAGGCCTTTGGGGAACTGCTTTTTGGAATTCGTCCCGTTGCTCTGATTTTTCTCCCTGAATTTCCTGAGTAACTGCTTTCTGCCCAACCTGTGAAATATTCTTGAGTAACTGCTGCGTCTGCCGTTCTGGTGATTGTATCTGCTGACTATTCTGATCTATAAATCCTGTATTTATAGTATTAGCCATAGCATTTTCTGCAATCCTTGAACGGGTCTGAACGGTTACCTGCGGCTGCTGTGCCTGACCTTTGAGGCTTTCGATTTCCAGGGCTTCACTTTTTTTGCCCGGCCTTGTACCTGCAATGTTTTGCGAAGATATTTGCTTAGCATCTATTCTTTCGGCGGGTATAACTTTACCGACAATTTGTTCTGTTGACCGGTCTTTGGATGCTTCAGTTATTGCTAAATTTCCTGAACTGGTATAACCACCATAACCTCCGCTGTAATAACCTGCAGCGGGACCGGATACATTGCTGCCGGGCATCCTGTTTTCAAGAACAGGCAGAAGATTGGATTTTATATTCGAAGCCATCAGCTTTGCTGTGTTATCGATGTCGCTATTCAAATCATTATAGCCCTCGTTTTGTATAAGGCCATCCTGCGGTGTGACTATATTTCCTGAAGAATCAATCTGGAAATTAACAAGTGCGAAACTGTTTTCGACACGGCCTGCAAGAGGTGAGCGCATAAGTGTCAGCGCCTGCTGTGACTGGGCCTTTTGTTGTGGGATGTCAGATACATAATAATACTGGTAATCTGTATAGGGGCGGTTCTGCTCTGTTTTAACGAACTCATCGAGCTTGCGTTTAACATCCTGGCGAATCTGCTCAGCAACAGAAGCAAACTGCCCGAGTCTCGAGCCTTTGAGCCCTTCGGCCCACTTATCGATCGCATAATATCCCAGGCCGGTCAGGCAGCAAAGGCATGCGAAAATTATAACGGACACAATGATTAGCCTTCTGTACATAGTTTTAACGCTGATTAAGTTTCATATTTATATCCGGCGCCTCGGACTGTTTTGATAATCTCAGGCTCTTCTGAATTTTTTTCAATTTTACTTCGCAGTTTCGCAATGTGCATATCGACAGTCCTCGTTCCCAAATCGCTGAACTGGTCCTGCCAGACTTTTTCATAAAGCTCCTGTCTGCTTATGACCCTGTTTGGATTCGCAGCAAAGAACTGTATTATCTGTGCCTCGCGTTTTGTAATCTCAATTTCCTGGCGGTTACGTTTAACTTTGAGAGAGGCAACATCGATATCGAGGTCTGCAAATTTAAATGTCTGGCCGACGCCGCGTGATGGTTCAGTCCTGCGAAGCACAGCATTTATTCTTGCCAGAAGTTCCTCGAGGGAAAATGGTTTTGTTATATAGTCATCCGCACCTATATTGAGTCCGGCGATTTTTTCCTTTTCCTGTCCCTTGGCGGTCACCATAATGATAGGGGTCTGCAGACCTTCCTGCCGCCACTTATTGCAAAGCTGCTCACCACTGATCTTGGGGAGCATTAAATCGAGCAGAATTAAATCGAACCTCTTTTTTGCAACAAGCCTTTCGGCCTCAAGGCCATCTGCAGCAGCAGCGGCTGCAAAACCGTGATAATCGAGAAAATCGGCGAGAGCAAGACGTATCTTATCCTCGTCTTCTACAATCAGGACATTCATTTTGGGTTCGTACTTCATACTTATATTATAGCTCCAAATGCACTCTGATGTTTGTAAATAATTTGTAAAATCTTTTGGCTGCTATTTTACATCCATTTTACTTTGTTCATCAGCGCAAAAGACGTATATTCGATTATGAATATTATTTATTAATTTTATGAAAGGAGCAAAGTATGAAATCTCAACAACTCATTACAATAGCTGCTATATTATTTGTAATATTAGCGGCTGGAAACATTTTCGCAGAGGAACTGACGACGAATGGGACAATATCGAGGGTAACGGTTTACCGCGGTCAGGCACTTGTGACGCGGACGATTTCCACTGATTTGCCGGCAGGGGCATCTGAAATCATCGTAAAGGGCCTGCCGTCGAGAATAATTCCTGAAAGCATCTATGCTCAAAGCACCGGTGAAGTGAAAGTGCTCAGCGTCCGGTACAGAGAGCAGGCCGTGGGAGAAGACGTGCGGACAGAAGTCAAGGAACTCGATGAGCAGATTGAACAATTGAAAAATCAAATTCATCACAGTGAAGTGCAAAAAGGACATTTGGACGGGCAATGGGCAATGTTTATCAAGCTGCGAGACTTCGTCGCAGATGCCAAGACAGCCGATTTGAACAGGGGACTGCTGCAGTTCGAACCGATAAAAGGACTTGCGGAATTTATAATGCAGAAAGGTCAGGAATATATTGACCAGACACTTAAATTCGAAGATGAAATTGTGCAGTTAAAGAAACAGCTTGAGCTTCTCGAACGCAAAAGAGGCGAATTGACTGCCGGCAGCGCCCGAACCGAGCGTGAAGCAGTTCTTTTCATAAGTCCATCAGGAAATAAGAAGGCATCGTTCGAGCTAAATTATTTGGTCGATGGCGCCAACTGGCTTCAACAGTATAACCTGCGAGCAAGCCCGGACAAATCAAATGTTCTTATCGAATACAATGCCGTCATAAACCAGGTAAGCGGAGAGAACTGGGACGCAGTGAGTCTGAGTCTATCGACAGCAGAGCCGACAATTGTAGCTGAACCTCCATCGCTGCAGCCGATGAAGATATCTTTGTTTATGCCGCAGCCTGTTGCTCCTGGGCAGCCCGGTAGCTTTGGCCCAGTTATATATAGCGAACAGGAAGTGGGCAGGAAAATTGAGCAATTTGCGCAAAGCAGAAAATTAAATATTAAAAAGGGAATGACAGCAAATGCTGAACTTAACGATCTTGCAATGGGCAACCAGGCAATGATTTTCAATATGTATGGAAGCGACATAAAACAGCTTCAGGAAAAGATGGAAGAAATCGTTCGCAGGGAGGGAATTAGTGTCGTGTATAACATCCCCGGAAAGCTGACACTGCCGAGCCGAAATGACCAGCAGCTTGTGAGCATAGCATCGATTACTGCAAAAGCTGATTTCACTCTTGTTGCGACGCCGCTGCTGACGTATTATGTCTATCTGCAGGGGCAAATTCTTAACGACAGCGGAACGGTCCTTCTTCCGGGTCCGG
>JBFZBH010000124.1:0-5143 GCA_041308525.1 Phycisphaerae bacterium
CTGTAATGTCCGCGGGCCTGTAAAAAAAATCGTCCTCTTCGCATCACACATCGATGACTTCCTGCAATACGCCGACAACATTTACCTGCGAATCTACGATGATATTCCAGACCCGGATGGCGGCGGCCCGCAATTCAGCAAACCCGGCAACCTCCTGTGGCAAGCATCATTCGACAGACAGCTCGGCGAATTCACTGAAACGCTTTTCTACGAGATTCCGTCTATGACAATTCCTGCAAAGGCCTGGTGGTGGGACCCCGCAGGCAGTCAGGACCCGATATCGCTAAATGATAAAAAAACTATGCGTATTGATATACAGCTTCCGCCAAGTAATTATTTTGTCCAGAAGGGCTCACCCTGTGAGCCGAAGATTTACTGGCTTGCTGTTTACGCCAGTTTCAAATGGACACTCTGGCCTATGCCTGCCATCGGCTGGAAAACCGCAGCAACATCACAGAACGATGCCGCTGTATGGTCTAATGATAATGGCTCTACGTGGAACAGGCTGACCTACCCAGCCGCACATCCTAATGCAGGTTTACCGATAGATTTCAGCTTCCGACTTTTCGGTTCTGTCTGCTGCAAATCGGTCGATTACGATTCGAACAATTCTGTGGATTTTGAAGATTTTCAATCCTTCGCCGACGACTGGTTCTGGGTAACCAGCGGCAATGAAAACCACTCCGATTTGAACTGCGATTATGTTGTCAACTTCACTGATTTGGCAATATACTGCAGCCAGTGGCTCAACAACTGTTTCTTCACCTGCCCGCCGGATTAAAATTTCGAATAGTTACGCCAAAAAATGATTGCTTTATCAGTGTGATGATTCTTTTTTCATATTACTCATAAAAAGTCACGAACAACTGATTTATATCAATTCCGTTAGAAAGGTTTGACTTCTGACTAAAATCTTTGTATAATTCCAATGTTCAATATTAATATAATTTTTCGGAGCCTAATATGAAATTACAAAGAAAGCCATCAAACACACTGTCTCTTTTAATCTGTTTCTTTGTCCTGTCTGCAGTCTTTTTTGCAGCCGCATCTGTTTATGCTAACGACTGGCCGCAGTTTCGCGGTAAAAACCGCGATGGCAAATCCTCAGAAACAGGACTTTTGAGTTCCTGGCCTCAGGATGGCCCTCCCCTTGCATGGAAAATCACAGGTCTCGGAAAAGGCTTCTCCAGCATATCAATCGCCTCAGGGAAAATTTTCACAATGGGCGACCGAAAGCAAACAGACAATCCTGAAAAGGAGGCGCAATTCATGATTGCCTTCGACCTGGCGACCAAAAAAGAACTTTGGGCTTCGCGTGTCGGTGAACCCTGGGGTGATGGCCCCCGCTGCACACCAACTGTTGATGGCGACCTTGTTTACGCCATAGGAACTCATGGCGATCTCGTCTGCATGCAGGTATCCGACGGCAAAGAAGTCTGGCGCAAAAATTTCAGCAAAGATTTCGGCGGCAAAATGATGTCCGGCTGGGGTTACAGCGAATCGCCCCTCGTCGATGGCGATAAGCTCATCTGCACTCCCGGAGCAAAAGATGCACACATAGTCGCTTTGAACAAAAAAACAGGTGATGTAATTTGGAAAAGCGCGATTCCCGATATCGGCAAACGCGGCAAAGACGGCGCCGGATATTCATCCATTGTGGTCAGCACCGCAGCCGGCGTCCGCCAGTATGTGCAGACGACAGGCCGCGGTACAATCTCTGTTGCCGCAAAAGACGGCAAATTTCTCTGGGGCTACAATAAAGTAGCCAACAATGTTGCCAATATTCCCACACCAATCATTGATGGCGACTATGTCTTTTGCACAACAAGCTATAAAACCGGCAGCGCCCTTCTCAATCTCGTCGCCGATGTAAATGGTGTCACGGCAAAAGAGGTCTATTTTCTTACTCCAGACCAGTTTGAAAACCACCACGGCGGTGTCGTCCTTGTCAACGGGTACATTTACGGCGGTGATGGCCAAAACAAGGGGACGCCTGTGTGTCTGGATTTCAAAACAGGCAAAATAAGCTGGAAGGAGCAGCCCATCGGTTCCGGTTCCGCTGCTGTTTTATATGCCGACAATCATCTATATTTTAGATATGAGAACAACATTATGGCGCTCGTAGAAGCAACACCGAAGAGTTTTAATCTCAAAGGACAATTCAAAATCCCGGTCGATGCAGGACCAAGCTGGCCGTATCCTGTCATCTGCGATGGGCTACTTTACCTGCGCGCAGGTGATACTCTTCTTGCCTACGATATAAAAACAAAATAATCTTTTTGATAACGGTATAAAAAAACAATTTTACTGCTGATTACTTCAGGTCAAGGATTTGACCGTCTTTGAACAGCTGATCTTTCAGTAAATCGTATGGCAAATTCTGAACGCTGCAATTATTATCGATGCATAATGCTGCAGCGGTGCCCGCCGCCTGTCCAATCATCATCGTTACCGGCTCCATCCGTATGCTTCCAAAAGCGGTGTGAGTCGATGAGATGCAAAATGTCACCAGCAGGTTTTCTGCATCATTGTTTTTGGGGATTATAGCCCGAAAACTTATCGGGTACGGCCCTTTTGCCGGCGGCTTATAAAATTCCCCTTCGTTTTTCACTGTCTTTTCCCATACAACGCGGCGGACATTGTGCGAATCCAGATTATATGAGCCCATGCAGACAGGGTCGCTGGTTTCGAAGCCTGCAGCCCTGTCGATGTGCTGCTGAGTCATAACAAGCTGGCCGACCATTCTTCTTGCCTCCCGAACATAAATCTGCTCAGGCCAGTTATCGTTTTCGGTAAATTCATCTTTTGCCAGCCCCCATTGCCGCCACTTCTTCCGTTCTCTCTCTGGAACGCGAGGGTGGTTCTGCAGCGTCCATATCAGGCCGCGATGATAATCTTCGTGTGCCTTTTCAATCTGCCTGCGTTTTTCATAATCGGCTTCTGCATAATTCCACCCTTCCGTGACACTGTAATTGCCGCCTAAGAAATCGAAAGAAAATCCGCCGGAATTATTCGAGTCCGTTTTTTTATTCGCAATTGCACTTAGCTTAAATGACGGCGATTTCCCTGCTTCGAACAGCCGAAACATCACCTCGAACATTTCTTCTCTGTAACCTTGTGGTTTTTCAATTGGTTTGATGTTCTTCGGGTCATTAGTCAGGCAAAGACGGTAACAATATGCCTGTAATCGCCCGTCACTTTCGCCGCGCCTGCCGCTGAATTCCTCGACACCGTAAATAAGGCCGCTGTTCGGGTCCTGCAGATTCTTATAAGGACTGATATCTGTTTCAATCTGGTTTATTGTCTTTTCAAGATAAATACCCGCAAGCCCCTCTGAGAATTCGTCCCTGCCTTCTCGCCCGATACGATATTTTACTCCCGCGGCAGCCAACAAGTCGCCTTCGTATGTGGCATCAATAAACATTTTGGCAGAGATCTTATCGCCTTCAAGCGTAGCAATCGAAACTATCCGAGTTCCGCTTTTTACGGCGCCGCTGTTCCTATCGAGCCTTCCTGTTATTACAACAACATTGGAATCTTTTACCCAACTCTCAAAAACAATTCTCGCAGCATGAGGCTCAAATGTAAACATCATCTTCGATTTATCATTTGGTCCCAGAGTCTTAGAGCCGATGCGAGAAGTATAATCTTTTATACTCTCTGATTTCCAAGCATTTGGCTCCTGATAGTAATCATAAATTCTGCTGTAAAATTCGCGTGCCATTCCCCCGATTGTCCGTACATCGCCCGTATCACTCCATCCTAATCCATTGCTGCTCATTCCGCCCAGATACTGGTGAGGCGAAATAAGAATTGTTTTCTTTCCTAAACTTGCTGCTTTTATCGCCGCAGTCACCGCCCCGCTTGTTGAACCATAAACGCATACATCCGCTTCGATTGTTTTGCAGTGCGCAGGCAAAGATAAACACGAACAAACAATTAATACGAAAATGAATTTTCCCACATTCATACTGCTCATTATTTGTTATAAAAAACAACCTTCACATCTTCAGGCGCGAATGGCTCGATTAAAATTTTATTCTCACCATTCCGCAAAAACTTTGTGACCTCCAAACACAGCGGCTTTTCAATAAAACCGCCGGCATATTTATCGTTGACAGTGATACGTGCCGCCGGCTCCGGATTTATTTCATTCATTTCAAGGTATGCCCTGATTCTTTTTAGATCCAAATCTTCCGCAATCAGGCAACGGCCGAAGAATGGATTTGCTTTAACAGGACTCATTGTTACCTGCTGGTCATTCAAGCGTCCCCAAGGCCCCTCGCCAAACTTTGCCGTCTCCATCGCCATCGGCCAATCCGCATCATTGAAATCAGAAATTGCCCAATCATCCTTCTTCTCGTTCGAAGCATTCCACGTCTTATCTATACGCACAACTAAAGGCTCGCCTTTATTGAATTCAATCGTAATCTTCCCGATAAGCCCTGCAGGGCTTGCACTATCTGTTGCATTGACAGCCATTATTGCAATCTGATTTTCACCATTCACCAAAAGCGATGTCACTTCAATCTCAACTGGATTTTGCCAGCCAAGATGGCTTCCATCACCTTTGCCGGCTTCTTTGCCGTTAACAAACAGCGTAAAGTCGTTGTCTGCAGTTCCAACAAATTTCGCCCCCTTTATACTGCTGCCTGAAGGTATCTCAACTTTTTTTCGAAAATACCGGACACCGGGCGGCGCACTCTGTGCAGGGCTGCCTTCAGGGTACCAAACCCACGAACAACCCGCTAATACCTCATCAAATTTCGATTTCAAGCCCAGCTGCGGCTGCGATACCCTAAAGGTTTCATCCCTTGTCACCTCCATAGTTTTGACAATTTCTTGTTTTTCCTCTTCCAATCGCAAAGGCAGATACCGTTTCTTAGGATTTAACACAACAATTGCCGATTCTGCCGGTTCAAGTGTCAAAGAAAATTCCACGTCTCTGTTGTCCCTTTTATAATTTAAGGCAGTTATCTCATTTCGCATCGCATCCCAGCATTCAGGAAATCCTTTAGCCTGAATACGAAAACGAAACTTCCTTGCTCCGCCTTCAAGGTTCTGATTGCAAATCAGGAAGACATCGCAGCCGGCCTTCACCCTGTGCAAAACGTGCACCCAGTTATTTGTTTGACCTTCCACC
>JBFZBH010000125.1:0-5094 GCA_041308525.1 Phycisphaerae bacterium
ACAATCATAAACGCCATCGGGCCGAGGATAAAGAATGTCTTCCTGCCAGTCTTTTTCAGCCACACTGCTACTGAAAGCAATACCAGTCCCGCAAGAAGCTGATTGGTCGCCCCGAACACCGGCCAGATTGCCTTCCATGCAGGAACGGGTTTTCCGTCCGCACCTTTGAGGGTAATCAGGACAAATATTGACGGCAATATAAGAGAACAGATGGTAGAAATATATCGCCAGCGTTTGTCTTTAAGCTCTAAAAACTCCTCGAAGATATATCTGCTCAGCCTTGTTGCAGTATCGAGAGTTGTCAGTATAAATGCTGAAACAGCAAGAAGCCCGAAAGAGCTGCCGAGTTTCTCCGGTATATGAAAAATCGATAAAAATTTGCCCATTCCTCCTGCATAAATCTGCTGCGGGTCGAAACCGGATGGCAGGCTTGTTGCTATAGCCACTGTTGCCAGTGCTACAACCGCAACTATTCCTTCAATCAGCATTGCGCCGTATCCTACGAGCCTGGTGTCTGTTTCCCTGTCTATTTGTTTCGACGACGTGCCGGATGCAACTATCGAATGAAATCCTGAGCACGCCCCGCACGCTACAGTGATAAAAAGGATTGGAAACAAGGTCTCACCTTTTAATGTCTGCCAACCTGAAAATGCCGGAAATTCTATAGAGAATTGACCCATAATTCCCCCGAAAAGTATTCCGAGAAATCCGCCGATAACAGTGGCGTAAAGAAGAAAGCTTGTAAGGTAATCTCTCGGCTGAAGCAAAATCCAGACCGGCGTAATCGAAGCCAGAAAACAATATCCTATAAGAATTAGGGCCCATGTTTTTGCCGGGTCATTTCCGATTATGCCCGGGATATTCTCCTTATTTATGGGAAGCAAATGACCAAGCCAGATTGATAAGAAAACAAGCGGCACAAATATAAGTGATGACTGCAGAACAGGTATTTTCATTCTATATATACAGATTCCGAATCCTAGCGCAAGTACCATAAGCATAATCGATGACGAAGCCACGCCCCCGTCAGCAATAAAAGTATTGGCAGTCAGGTCTATAAATACTGTCAGCACATAGATAAGGCTTAACCAGATAAATGCCAGGAGAAGTTTATATGCCAATGGTGACATATATTCCTTTGCAATCTCAGCGATTGAACGGGCCTTGTGCCGAATAGATGCAACAAGCGCTGAAAAATCGTGAACTCCTCCTATGAATATCGAACCTAAAATGACCCAAAGCAGAACTGGAAACCATCCGAACATCGATGCAGCAAGAATCGGCCCTACAATTGGCCCCGCTCCTGCGATTGATGAGAAATGATGCCCCAGCAGAACCGCTCGATGCGCAGGTACCCGGTCAACTCCGTCATAATCGGTATGGCTTGGTGTTGACCTGCTGACATCGATGTTAAAACGGCGTTCCAGAAATCTGCCGTATATCCGGTAGGCCAAAAGGAAAAGCACTGTCGAAATTAAAAGTATTAGCGTTAACATTTTAATCTCCCGGTATTAATGTTTGGAATCATTATTTTTTACTTTCAACCGCTTCTTTTCTGTGAGACCGGACTAAAAGTCTTATTGGCACTTCCTGTATTGGCAGCAGTTGCCGCAGTCTGCCGACTACAAACCGGCGGTAATTCTCATCGAAAAGCTCCGGTTTGTTTACGAACATTAATATGGAAACAGGATTGACGGCAATTTGCGTTCCATAATAAATTTTCGGAATTCCGCCTTTTGCAGTACCTGCCTTTTCTTTCTTTATGGCTTCGAACGCCTCATTTAGTCTGGGTGTAGCAATCCATGTCATGGTTTGCTTGAAAATCTGATTTGCAAGGTCCAGAAGCCTGTTGATGTTTTCTGCTTTGACTGCAACCGTGAATGCTATCGGCGCGAATTTCAAGCCCGGCAGTGATTTTGTAAGATAATCCTCGTAATCACTGCTCGATGCCTTGTCTTGCGCCAGGTCCCATTTGTTCACAACTATAATGCAGCTCTTGAGCTCTTCGAGAATCAGTCCGGCAAGCTTCTTATCCACTTGTGAAAGCGGCTCTGTCGAATCTATCACCAGCAGCACGACATCTGCTCTTCGAATTGTGCGAATCACCCTCACCTGGCTGTAAAAATCTATGCTGTCTGATAACTTGCTTTTTTTCCTCATACCCGCTGTATCAATCACAATAAAAGTCCGGCCGTCCCTTTCGAAGCGAATGTCAACCGCGTCCCTTGTGGTGCCGGGAACTTCACTTACTATCATTCTTTCCTGACCGACTATCGAATTGACAAGTGTGCTTTTACCCGCATTTCGCTTTCCCACTACCGCAATCTTCATAACAGGCGCAGCAGGCCTCTCGCCGCCCATCTCGCCGAGCCTTTGAAAAATAACATCAATCAATTCATTTTTATTGATGTTGTTCGTTGCCGAGATGCAAAGAAATTCTCCGAACCCCAGTTTTGTAAATTCGCTGGCTGATGAAAACATCGCAGCTGTATCCGCCTTGTTGGCCACTCCAATCACATTGAAATTTTCTTTACGAAGAAGTTTTGCTATCGTCTCATCGAGCGGAACAAGCCCGTCTCGGATATCGACCATAAAAATAATCAGGTCCGCATCTCCGATGGCCTGATGGATTTGCCTTTCGATATGTTCGCTTAGATGGTCTTTATCAACTACACCGTACCCGCCTGTATCTGTAAGCTCGAAGTATTTATCGTTTCTTCCGATTATAGTGCTGACACGATCTCTGGTTACTCCCGCTGTCGGTTCCACTATGCTTATCTGCTCACCCGCCAGTGCGTTTAGCAGGCTGCTCTTGCCGACGTTTGGCCGGCCGATTATCGCCACCTTTGGTAATGCCATTGAATATTATCCTGAAGCCCTTTCTTTCGTCATTGTTGCTGCCATCTCTGGTACGGCTACAATAAATGCCAATCGTTCCATAACACCATAATTTTACCACAGTTATCACTTTTTTTCAAAGCGATTCCGCCTGCAGTTTTTTATTGTTCCTCGAAGGGTATATTTGACCTTTGTTTTTTCAGAAAGCTTCTTCGCCTTTTTTTCTCAAGTCTCTTTAATTTAGCTGCCCAGGGCACCTTAGTTTTATGCCTGATTTTCGGCTCTCTTAGTGCCTCCGACAAAAGTTCCTGCAGCCGTTCAATAGCTGCCTTTCGGTTTGCTGCCTGTGTCCTGTGTGTCTGGCATATAATTTTCAAACTTCCATCTTTTTCCAAATTCGATTTAAATTTTTTATAAATTCGTTGTTTTTCTTCGTCCGTAAGCACTTTTGACCGTGAAGGGTCAAAATACAGCGTAACGCGTGTATTTAACTTATTTACGTTCTGTCCACCCGGCCCGCTGCTGCGGCTGAACGTCAAAACTATCTCATCTTCAGGAATCTCAATTTTTCTATCAATTCTTGCCATAACACTTATATAACACCAATAATAATAACACGATATATGAAAAAGAAGAATGTCTTTTCTTTTTGACAATTTTCATGGGTTTGGCGGTCTCTATTTTATCTGTATTGCCCACCTTATTTTACGAACGCAGCGGCAATTTGTTGTTTGCGATAAAATACCTTGATTTTACTTCCCATAAAAATATTATCGGCTTATTATGCGAAATTAACAAGGTTCTGAAAAAACATTGACTGAACAGCCCTGAGAGTATTAAAATGGCTGCTCAGCCTTAAGAAGTTTATTGTTTAAGAGGTGGAATAGAGTTTAGTAGCAGTATTATAAGCAGCGAGTTAAAATGGCGAAGAATATCAGTAAAAAAGTATCTTCCGGCAGGCCAGCGAAGTCTGATGGCGCCTCTTCGGTCATAAACCGCGCTATGCCTGAATCAGCAAGCGCCGAAGCAGCCGTCCTCGGTTCGATGTTGCTGGACAACCACTGCATTGGTCAGGTCGTCGAAAAAATAAAGTCCGATTTCTTTTACAGGCCCGAGCATCAGATTATTTTCGATACCATTGTCAGGCTTTATGAGAAAAACACTGGCGGCGTTATCGACCCTCTCCTTTTGCGCGAAGAGCTCGAAGATGCCAAACAGCTCGAACAGGTCGGCGGCATCGAATATATTGCGAAAATTTTAGAGTCGGTGCCATCGGCCGCGAACGTGGAATTTTATCTTAATATCGTTATAGACAAGCTGCTGCTTCGGCAGCTTATAGTCGCAGCCGGTGATATCCTCAACGATGCCTTTGATGAAAGCGGTGAAACAAATTTAAAACTCGACGAGGCAGAAAGAAAAATTTTCGAAATCACCGACCAGAAAATCAGCGGGGCAGCAATCCCGCTCAAAGACCTTGTCACAAAAGCTTATGAAATGATTGAAAAACGGGATGGAAGACTTGTAACCGGACTCGACACCGGCTACTTCGAGCTTAACGACAAGACCTGCGGCCTTCAGCCGGGTGAAATGATTATCGTTGCAGGAAGGCCCAGCATGGGAAAGACAAGCTTTGCACTTAATGTCGCAGAGCACATCGGTGTTGACCAGAAAGCGCCCGTTGCATTCTTTTCTCTCGAAATGGGCAAGCAGCAGCTCGCTGAAAGGTTTCTTTGCAGCCGAAGCTTGGTGGATTTGCAGCGCGTCAGGAAGGGAATCCTCAGCAATGAGGAATACCAGAAAATTAACCAGATATCCGGCGAGCTGTATGAGGCACCGATTTTTATCGATGATACTTCCAGCCTCACTCCTCTTGAAATTCGGGCGAAGGCAAGAAGGCTTAAAAGCCAGCACGATATCAAAGCGGTTTTTATCGATTATCTCCAATTGATGCATATGGGTGCTAATGTGGAGTCACGCCAGCAGGAAATCTCGACTATATCGAGGTATCTGAAAGCACTTGCCCGCGAGCTGAATATTCCTGTTGTAGTTTTAAGCCAGCTTAACCGCTCGCCAGAAGGCAGGGAAGGTCACCGCCCAAGAATGAGCGACCTGCGGGAAAGCGGCAGCATCGAACAGGATGCAGACGTTGTTATTCTTTTGCACAGAGAAGATTACTACCACCGCGGAGAAAAGGATTATTCTGAGGACAATTCCGCTGAACTGATAATTGCCAAACAGAGAAATGGCCCCACAGGG
>JBFZBH010000126.1:0-5092 GCA_041308525.1 Phycisphaerae bacterium
GGCTCTCAGAAGCGCCTATCGATGAGATTGTTGTTACCGACACCATCCCGCTGAACAGCGCTGCTGAGAAGTTCGGCAAGATTAAAGTGCTGACGGTTGCAGCGATGCTCGGCGAGGCAATAAAAAGGATTCATAATAATGAGTCAATAAGCTGTTTGTTCAAAGGTTTGTCGTAAATTGTTCAGCCGCACCGGCTGGTGGGGCTGACAGAGATTATTAAATGTATTAGTGAGGACACTATGGAAGAAAGATTGGCATTAAAGGCAGAAGTTCGCGAGGGCGCCGGCTCCGCAAAGGCGGCGCAGCTGCGTAAAAACGCCAGGATACCGGCGATTGTTTATGGGCACAAAGAGGAAATTATTTCGATAGCCCTCGATGCCCACGATTTTCTCGAAGGCATCCACAGGGGACACAGGCTCTTCGACCTGCAGGTCGGCAAAAAAAAGGAAACGGTGATGATTAAGGAATTGCAGTATGACCATCTGGGCAAAAACGTCATACACGCAGATTTGATCAGAGTGGATATCACCGAGACCGTAACAGTCGATGTCCGGCTGGAGTTCAAGGGAACAGCCAAGGGTACACAGGAAGGCGGTATTCTCGAAGTGCTCGCCAGCAAGATTGCGGTCGAGTGCAGGGTATCCGATATACCCGAGAGCATTACTGTGTTTGTCAAGGACCTCGACATTGGCGACAAGCTGTTCGCACGAGACCTTCAGCTTCCTGTGGGCGTGAAGCTTGCAAGTGACCCGCTGACAATGATCGCTGCCTGCAGTATTGTTGCTGAACTCAAACCGGCTGAAGAGGCGCTATTGGAAGCCCCGACGGCACCTGAGGTCATCGGAAGGGAAAAGAAAGAGGAAGAAGAGCTCGAAGGAGAGCAGCCTGAAGCAAAGAAGGAAAAAGAGAAAGAAAAGGAGAAGGAAAAATAATTTTTGTCTGCCTGTTCTATGCATGAGTCCAATGAGCTTAAACTTGTTGTTGGTCTGGGTAATCCGGGCCGCGAATACGCCGAAACGAGGCATAACGTCGGATTTAAAACGATAGATTTACTGGCGGAACACTTGAATATCGATTTGAAGAAAAGAAAGTTTGCAGCCCGTTTCGGGACGGGCCACTACAAGGGTAAACAGGTAATCCTGATAAAGCCCTGGCAGTTTATGAACCAGAGCGGCCATTCGGTCGCGGTTGCGAAGGGTTTTTATCATATTGACTTGCAGGATATCCTGGTGGTTATGGATGATATGTGGCTTTCACCTGGGACGATACGGCTTCGTGCGAGCGGTTCCACAGGCGGTCATAACGGACTGGCTGATATAATCGAAAAACTGGGCACGGAGCATTTCAGCCGCCTGCGAATCGGCATCGGCAGGCCCGAGAGGCAGGACCCTTATGATTATGTCCTCTCTGACTTCACTGATGAGCAGAAACCTCTTATAAGGCAGGCAATTGAAAAAGGAAAACAGGCTGTTTTGAAATGGATTACAGATGGCATAGAAAAGGCAATGAATGAATTTAATGTGAAGTGATTTTATTGTTCTGAAAATGTATATATTGTGAATTTTCAGGAGGTATTTGAATTGAAAACTGATTCTACTACAAAACTTTATGAAGGGATGTTCCTTGTTGATTCTGTTCAGGCTGCTACTGACTGGGACGGGATAACAGCGGTCATTACGAACCTGCTGCAGAAGGCCGGCGCTGAAATCGTCGCCCTGAAAAAATGGGACGAACGAAAGCTGACCTACAATATCAAGGGAAAATCCCGCGGGACGTATGTCCTGACGTATTTTAAGGTGACCGGCGACAAGATTCAGCAAATCGAACACGATGCCCTGTTGACTGAGCAGATTATCCGCTTTTTGATTTTGACCGCCGACCATCTGACGCAGGCAGACATCGACAAGCCTACGCCGCTTATGATTGCCGCAACTTTGCCGCCGCAGCCCGAAGTGCCGCAAGAGCCCGAAAGGCCCCGTCGTGAACCCGGCGTGCCGAGCATCTTCGATGAGCCGTTCGAAGAGTCCGAATCATCTCGCCGCTCCTATTGATTAAAACGTTTAGGAGATGGAAATGTCCGTGCGGAATTGATTAATTGACCGAAAGGAAAATATTTTCAAATTGGAAGGAAAGGCAGAATATGAGCAGTTTTAACAAAGTTTTGCTGATGGGAAATCTGACGCGCGACCCGCAGCTTTCTTACACGCCAAGCCAGGTTGCTGTCGTCGATTTCGGAATCGCCGTGAACAGAAAATGGACGGGCAAGGACGGCTCCCAGAAGGAAGAGACCTGTTTTGTTGATTGCAGGGCCTTTGCCAGGCTGGCGGAAAATATAAATAAGTATTTGAAGAAGGGCAGCCCTCTTTTTATCGAGGGCAGGCTTACCTTCGATTCCTGGACCGCTCAGGACGGAACCAAGCGAAGCAAGCACCGCGTGACGGTGGAAAATTTCCGCTTCATCGGGCAGTCCGGACAGCAAAACCATGCTGAAGCCGCAGAAGAGCCGCAGGCAGATTCGCAGGCGCCTTCTCAGCCGAATGATGATATACCGTTTTAATCGAAGTATTTAACGGCGGATTTGCTTTCTGCCGGTTTGAATGTAAACAAATAGAAAGTAACAATAGTTTTTTTTATAGAGGTTAAAAAATGAATCCAAGATCAGACAAGAAGGGCGATGATAAAAGGAAAATCATCGTAACAACAACACGCGAAAGGACACAGTGCCGGTTTTGCAGAAGGGGCGACAAATACATCGACTATAAGGACACAGAGACATTAAAGCGCCTCCTGACAAACCGCGGCAAAATCTACTCTCGCAAGCGCAGCGGAAATTGTGCAGCCTGCCAGAGAAAAGTGAAAAAGGCAATCAAGAGGGCAAGGTTTATGGCGCTTTTGCCCTTTACCACGTAAGAGGCGGGCAAAGGCAGCGGGTTGCCGTATTTTTTTACGAACGATATACTCTAATGAAATGGAGATTTGTTTATGAAAGTTTTGCTTTGTGCTGATGTGAAAAAAGTCGGTTACTACGGCGATGTCGTTGATATTGCGGACGGCTTTGCCAGAAATTATCTTTTCCCGCAGGGGCTTGCAAAAATAGCTACCGACGATAATATTCGTTCGGTGGCAGACGAGAAAGCAAAGCGCAGCGAGCAGCGTCTGCGCGAGCGCAAGCGTCTTGAGGCAGCTGCTGCTGCCGTTAACGGAGCTGAGGTTGCCCTTGCAGCGAAAGCCAATGAGCTTGGCCATCTTTTCGGCTCGGTGGGCCCGAAGGAGATTGCAGATAACCTTCGCTCGCAGGGCTTCGATGTCCTCGATGAGTTTGTGCATCTTCCCGAGCATATCAAGCAGGTCGGCAAGCAGGATGTGACTTTGCGGTTCGCAGATGACCTTCAGGTGAATGTGTCGGTTCTTGTCGTGGCTGAAGGAGCTGCAGCCCAGCCGTCTGAGCAGACTGCACCGCCGGCATCGGCTGAAAATCCTGCTGAAGGCCAGCAGCCTTCCGGACAGGCTTAATTTAAACGGCATAAGACTTCCCATCGAAGTCTTTGTTAATGGATTGACCGGTATGTCTCGCCGGATGTGCGACACTTCGCCTTCCGGTTGATTTCAGGGGAAAACAGATGGTTTTGTCCGAAAATGAGCTCGGCAAATTAAGGGGGCTTTCCGGCAGGGATGTCGAGGAGCGTCTATCCCGATACGGTTACAACGAATTACCGTCATCTCAGAGAAAGGGCATTCTCAATATAATCTTCGAGGTGTTTAAGGAGCCGATGTTTCTGCTTCTGGTTGCCTGCGGTGTTATATACCTGATTTTGGGCGATTTTTCGGAGGCGTCACTGCTTTTGCTGTTTGTCTTTGTGGTTATGGGCATTACCATTTATCAGCAGGGCAAAACCGAAAGGGCCATCGAGGCGTTAAGAGACCTTTCAAGCCCCAGGGCACTTGTTATCAGAGACGGAGTTCAGAAAAGAATCGCGGGCAGGGAGGTCGTTGTAGATGATTTGATTGTGCTGCGGGAGGGCGACAGGGTGCCTGCAGATGCTCTGCTGTTGTGGGGGATGAACCTTTCGGCGGATGAATCGCTTTTGACCGGAGAATCTGTGCCTGTCCGAAAAATGCCCGCGGAGGATAACGACACCAAGCAGCGCCGGCCCGGAGGCGACGACCAGCCGTTTCTATATTCGGGAAGCCTGATTGTCCAGGGGCAGGGTATAGGACGGGTAACCGCAGCAGGAGCAAATACCGAAATGGGAAAAATCGGCAAAGTCCTCGGCACAATAGAGGAAGAGCCGACCATTCTTCAGAAAGAAACCGGCAAAATCGTAAAGACAATTTTTTTTATCGTAGTTTTCCTGTGCCTGATTATTGTTGCAGTTTACGGATTGACAAAGGGCCAGTGGCTGCAGGGGGTATTGTCGGGAATTACGCTTGCGATGGCGATTCTGCCGGAGGAGTTTCCCGTTGTTCTGACGATATTTCTCGCGCTCGGAGCCTGGCGAATTTCGAAAAAGGGAGTGCTGACCAGAAAGGCGGCAGCTGTCGAAATCCTCGGTTCTGCCACAGTCCTTTGTGTTGATAAAACCGGCACGCTCACACAGAACAGGATGTCGGTAAAAAAGATTTTTGCCGATAGCGAATTTTATGATGTCGGTTCAGGCAGGGATTTTGGTCATGCGGAAAAATTTCACGAGGTAATCGAATACGGGATTCTGGCAAGCAAGAAGGACCCGTTCGACCCGATGGAAAAGGCCCTCAGCGAGCTTGGCCACAAGACGCTTTATAATACCGAACATCTTCACAACTGGCCGCTCGTGGAGGAGTATCCGCTTTGCAGAGAGGTTATGGCACTCTCGAACGTCTGGGAAACTCCCGACGGCAGGGGCTTTGTCGTCTCTGCCAAGGGAGCGCCCGAGGCGATAGAAGACCTTTGTCATTTGAGCGACGAGCAAAAGCTTCTTCTTGCTTCGCGGATAGATGTGATGGCAAACGAAGGCTTAAGAGTCCTCGGTGTTGCAAAAGCATTTTTTGAAGGCAGCCGCCTTCCCACGAGCCAGCATGATTTCGATTTTCATTTCATCGGTTTCATCGGCCT
>JBFZBH010000127.1:0-5086 GCA_041308525.1 Phycisphaerae bacterium
CGCCCAGAAAACAACTGCTGTTAAATTCTCCCTTACAAGCAAAGAGCTTCCCGTCACAGATGACTCCCTGAAATATCAGGCCGACAAATGTGAATCAGAAATTATCGGCTGGGCGGATTTCGAGGGTTATCATACGGAAGAGTCTTTCGGGATAGAAAATATCAGGAAAAAAGATTATATCCAGATAGCTCAGGAAGACGAGCGAAAAACCGCTGTAATCCTTCAGAAGACCTGTTTCTACGCCGAGGCCGGCGGGCAAATCGGCGATTGCGGCGTCATCGAATCCGTCAACGGGCGATTCATCGCTGACAGGGCCGAAAAAATCGGCGACAGCGTCTTTCACTGGGGAAGGTTCGAGAAAGGCTATTTCCATATCGGAGAAAAAGTAACGGCGATAGTAAGCAAGGACAGAAACTCGACGCGCAAAAACCACACCGCGACACATCTTTTGCAGTGGGCGCTCCAGCAGGTTGTCGGCAAATCCGTCGCCCAGCAGGGCAGTTTCGTCTCGCCGGATTATTTGAGGTTCGATTTTATCTGCCCGACGGCGCTTACTGCTGAGCAGATTAAAAAAGTCGAGGACCTTGTCCAGGAAAAAATCGATTCCGATGAGCCTGTTACCTGCACACTTATGCCCAGAAACCAGGCACGCAAGCTCGGTGCTATGGCGCTTTTCAGCGAGAAATATGGCGAGGAAGTGCGCGTCGTATGCATAGGAGCGGATAGCAAAGATACATTATGCGATGCCTTCAGCCGCGAGTTCTGCGGCGGCACGCACATCGACAGAACAAGTGCCATCGGCGGTTTCAAGATTATCAAGGAAGAAAGCATATCCGCGGGCGTCCGAAGAATCACTGCTCTGACAGGCTCAGGGCTCAATGCCTATTTTGAAAAAGTAAGCGCCATCACCGACCAGCTCTCGGAGATGCTCGATGTTCCCGCCGATGGTCTGGTTGAAAGGGCAAGCCAGTTATTGAAAGAAAATAAGCGGCTGCTGAAAGAGGCCAAAGGCGCATCAAAACTAAAAGAAAGCAATGTTGCATCGGAAGCCGGCGTATTGCTTGAAAAGGCCGAGAAAATAGGGCAAACTTCGATAGTAGTCGGCAGATTGTCCGGCGCCTCCGATGAGCAGGTCCGCTCAGCCATAGATATGATTAAGAAAAAAGCCCAGTCGGCAGCTGTTATTTTCGGTTATGCAGATAATGATAAAGTTACCATCGCAGCCGGAATGAGCGAAGACATCATAAAAAGATGCCTTAGCGACGGTGATTAGTTCAAAGAATTTGACCCGCTCATCGATGGACGCGGCGGCGGCAGGCCGCATATGGCGCAGGCCGGCGGAAAAAATCCTGAAAAACTTGATGAGGCCCTCGCAAAGGCCTCTGAAATTATCCGGGGAAAGCTTGCAAATGCTCAGTAGTCATCCCGAATTAAAATCATTCAACTCATTGGTGTAATTTTTTATAGGGAAAAGAAATGAAATTCTTGAATGGCAAAGTTCCGCCGATTATACAGGCAGAAGACCACTGGGACGAAAAAAACAGAATCCTTACCTACACCTACGGGAAATTACCCATCATTGCTATGAAAATTCCGGGCACCAGCGAAGTTTCGTATCGTCACGATTCCGACGGCACCTTAAACAGCATCCCTCTTGTTCAGCAGATATACGTGATGATGGAAGAAACGGTTACGGCTGATGTCACTTTGTGTTTGGGCCGTGACACGATTAATATCAGGCCAAAACGTGCTGCACACGAGCAGGCTATCATCGGCCAGACCGGAAGGCCCCTGATGCATGGAGTCAATGCGCTTTATGATATCGCTAACGATTGTCTCTTAAGCTGGCACGGTAAAAAATGGCGATGGAAATCCGAAAGGTTTGAAATTGATAAAGACGGCAAGCTTCTTGCGAATCTCGAAGTTGAGCTTGGACCTTCGGCGTGGTTTTTAAATTTCAAGCCTCACCTTTACAAAACTCATTACGGTTATAAATACCATGAGCCCTGGAAAGTCCGGCCGGAATTAAAACCAATAAGCGGCTGGTGCTCGTGGGAAGCATATCGCCGAAACGTGTCCCAGCAGGCGATTGAAGAAACCTCTGACTTCTGTGTGAAAAATTTTAAGCCTTACGGAATGGAATATATCCAGCTCGATGACGGCTTCCAGTATCTTCCGATGCCGATTGACCCGGCTGCCCCTATACCGAAGGCCTGGCTCGAAATAAACAAAGAGAAATTTCCCGCAGGCCACTCCGGAATTGTCAAAGCAATCTCTGAGAGAGGCCTGTCTGCCGGCATCTGGACGAGCGTCTCGATTTATAATGATGAGTTTCCAAAATATCAGTCGGATTGTCTCCTGAAAGACAAAGACGGCAAGCCCATCCTTGGGGACTGGATTAAATATCTTATTGATTGCACACCGCAGACTTTGGCCAAACACGTCAAACCCGTTTATGAGGGTATGGCAAAGTTTGGCTATAAATATATGAAAACCGATGTCACGCGCCATTTACTTTTCGATGGTTTTCATAAAGCTGTTGCAGACGGCACTTTGACCAACGAGGAATCCGAATCGAAACATCGAGCATACCTTGAAGCCGCTCGTCAGGGGCTTGGGAAAGATATCTTCTGGCTGCTCAGCTGGGGCGTGATGACCGAAGGCGCCGGCGTTGTCGATGCCTGCCGAATCTCGATGGATGCACTTCCCACCTGGTCTGGCCTGCGAATGCAGATTATGGAATCGGCAAGGTGGTGGCACCTTCAGAGAATTTTATGGCAGAACGACCCCGACCATGTCTGCATGAGGGCAAGTCTCGAATGGAGCAGGTCTGTAATTTCACTGGTCTCTCTTAGCGGCGGCCTTTTGATGCTCTCGGATTCTATAGATAAATATGACAAAAAAAGAATTTATATGATTCAGCGGTGCCTGCCGCCTTTGCCTGCTGTCACTGCAGAAACCGGAGAGCTTGACACCGAATATACCGCCTTTACCTGGACAAAGTTTCACGGTTTCGGCGTTCTCAACGACCCGCCTTATGCCGCTGAAGATATGGACGAAAAAGAAGCAGCCGATATGGCCGGCTGGTCGCAGACTATGAACGATAAACATCCGTTCGGCTCTTTATGGACATTTCATATTGATACAGGCTTTGATAAATGGTGGGTAATTTACAGAGTTGCTGTAAGTCCCCTCAAATCCTCCACAGTTTCTTTCGAATCTCTCGCTCTTGAGCCGGGAAAGTATCTTGCCTTCGATTTTTGGCGGCAAAAATTCCTCGGCCAATTCGATAACAAGATTCGTTTCGGAAAGCTGCGTCTCGGTCACTGTCAGGTCATTGCCCTGCGAAAGATAAAGGACAGGCCCCAGTTAATTTCCTCCTCACGTCATATCAGCCAGGATGCCGTCAGCGTCTTAAGCCAGAACTGGCAGGATGGAAAGCTGTCCTTAAAGCTAAAAGGTATAGCAAAATCCAAAGAAACTTACTGGTTCCATATCCCCGAAGGCTTCGAAATCGAGAACGTCACCAGCAGGGGGCTTTCGGCCCGAATAACCCGTAAAATAGCCGAAAAACAGCAAATAATCGCAGGTATTGAGGCTTGTTTCGATTCGGTCGATGCTGAATTGCTCATTAAGTTTTTAAGGCAATAACGTGATTTGTCTTTAAGTCTTCGAAAGTTTTCTTGACTTTTTCAATTCTTTTCTATATAAAGTCAGGTCTTATTATTGTCATAAACACTGGTCTTATTTTTGTCGAAAATAGTGTAAAAAAGTTGTTAATTGGAGAGTGAATAATGGAACGGAAAATTTTACTCAGAGAACAAGACATACCCAAACAATGGTACAATCTCGCTGCTGACCTGCCGACACCGCTTCTTCCCCCGCTCGGCCCTGATGGAAATCCGGTAAGGCCCGAAATGCTGGCGCCTGTCTTCCCGATGAATCTTATCGAGCAGGAAGTAAGCTCGAAGCGATGGATAGATATACCCGAAGAGGTGCTCGATATTATTTATCGCTGGCGCCCCGCACCTCTTAGAAGGGCAGTTTATCTCGAAAGACATCTCAAGACGCCCGCTCGAATCTATTACAAGGATGAGAGCACAAGCCCCGCGGGCAGCCATAAGCCAAACACTGCTGTTCCGCAGGCCTGGTACAATAAGCAGTTCGGCATCCAGAAACTTGTCACCGAAACCGGCGCCGGACAGTGGGGAAGCGCTCTTGCCTTTGCCTGCAGAATCGTCGGACTCGGCTGCAAAATATTTATGGTCAGGATTAGTTTTGATCAAAAACCCTTCCGGAAGATTATGATGAATGTCTGGGGTGCTGACTGCGTCGCAAGTCCGAGCAATCAGACAAATGCAGGCAGAAAAATCCTTGCTGAAATGCCTGATACACCCGGAAGCCTCGGCATCGCTATCAGCGAAGCAATCGAATCAGCTGTTACAGACCCGACAGGCAAGACACGCTATTCGCTCGGCAGCGTCTTAAATCACGTCCTGCTGCACCAGACAATAATCGGTCTCGAAGCAAAGCAGCAGCTCAAAATTGCAGGCGAAAAGAAACCGGATATTGTCATCGGATGCGCAGGCGGCGGAAGCAATTTTGCAGGTCTGGCATTTCCGTTTACAGCCGACAAGATAAACGGCGAAAAAATCGAAATCATTCCCGTTGAGCCGACAGCCTGCCCGACTATGACAAAAGGGCCGTTCGCCTACGATTTTGGCGACACTGCCTGTACAACACCTCTGCTGGCAATGCACACCCTTGGTCACGCCTTTATCCCGGCGCCCATACACGCAGGCGGTCTTCGCTATCACGGTATGGCCCCGCTTGTCTGTCAGGCCATTGTCGAGGGTCTGCTTACACCGAGGGCAATTGACCAGCTCGAATGTTATCAGGCTGCCCTTACCTGGGCATCGACAGAAGGCGCTATCTGTGCCCCCGAGACAAGCCATGCCATCGCTGCTGTTATCCAGGAAGCAAACAAGGCCAAAGAAGAGGGCAAGGAAAAGGTCATCCTCTTCAATTACAGCGGCCATGGCCTTATGGACCTCGTCGGATACGATAATTACCTCTCCGGAAAACT
>JBFZBH010000128.1:0-5082 GCA_041308525.1 Phycisphaerae bacterium
CAACTGAAGGATTTGATGGTCTGATTGATGATGTGCGTATATATGATAGGGCCCTTAGCGAAATAGAGATTCAAAGAATTTATCATCACGCCTTCAGTAATTACTCGGAGGTTGCAGATTTCAATCAAGACTGTGTGATTAATGCCGACGATTTTGGGATGCTCATTAAGCACTGGTTAGAGTAAATTTTTTATTGTGACTTTCTTTGGTTATGGTATGGCCGCCCGCTATAATGCGGGCGGCTTTTTTATGTATTTTTTTTCAAGTCTGAATCTTTTAATTTGAAATTTTCAGGGAAGATCATTTTTCTTGTAGTACACAGCAAGGCTTTTTAGAGGAGGGGATAAACTGCTTTAATAGCTCTGGTTGAGGAGATTGCCGTAGATGGAACTGTAATTACGGAAAATAAGATAAATCACCATCAGGCAAATCAGGGCGTAAATGAACCTTGGCAGCCAGTAGCTGAACTGCTCGAATTTAAACAGTGCAGATTCGGCATTTAAGTCGGCCAGTTTTTTAACGACCTGCTCGGTCTGGCCGGATTCCTCGCCGACCTTCCATAAATCAATAAAGCCTTCAGTTATCGGTTCTTTGAAACCTTCGGAAATCGGCTGACCCTTTCGGGCGCATACTGCACCGCCTCGCAGCCTGTCTGCTATGACAGCATTTGTGCAGGCATCGGTGGCAGCAGCGGCGGTTTCGATTACCGGGACGCCTGCTTTAGTGAGTATATAAAATGTGGAACAGTATCTGCTTACAGCAAGGTAACGGAGGGCCTTACCGAGGAATGGAATTCGCAGGGACATTAAATCGATTATATAGCGAGGGAAACCTGTCTTCGGGGTGAATTTGACAATGGCATAGATTAAAAGGGCAGGCACAGTGAAGATAGACAGAATCCTGATTGATTCACCGATTGCCTCGGAAAAAGTGTAAGAACGCAGAATTAAAAAGGGCAAAGGGGCTACGATGGCAGCTATAACAAGTATTGCAGCAGGAAAGAGAAGTCCTGATAAAATTCTGTTTTTGATTTTTTTGGCAAATTCGTGCCAGTCGGCCAATATTTTCAATACCTCTGCGAGGCCGCCGGCCCTCTCCGCAGCATTGATGGCAGCCAAATCGAAATGTGAAAATGCTTTTGGGTGCATTGCCATTGCTTCGTATAAGGTGTTGCCCTGGCGGACGGTTTCCTCGATTTTTGAAAGTGTCTTTTTCATCTCGGAGTGGCTGCTTTGAGACGCGATTTCGAGACTTCGCACAACAGGGATGCCCGAATCAAGCATCGTCGAAAGGTTGTAATAAAATATGGAGTGGTTTTTAGCCATAAATTTAATATCATATATTCGTTCTATATTGTAAAGCGTTAATTTTAGCTGAGTTTTAAGATTTTTAATACGGATTTTTTTGCAGATATATAGTATTTGATTTGATATGTAAGGCGCAATGGAATTAAAAGGTAAAACAGCATTAATAACTGGTGCAAGCGGCAGATTAGGTTCTGTAATTGCATTGCGGCTGGCAGAGGCGGGGTGCAGATGCGTTTGCCATTACCGCAACAATCGTAAAAAGGCAGAAGAACTGGCTAGGCAGATTGAAAGGGCAGGCTCTAATGCCATTGCTCTCGGAGCAGAACTTACAGAGCCTGAGCAAATAGAGCAGTTGTTCGAAGAGGCTTCTGGTTTCGGCACCGTGCACATTCTTGTAAACTGTGCAGCTGTTTTTTCCAGACAAAAGCTCGATGCACTTCAATTCGAAGATGTACAGAAAATTCTTGCCGTTAATTTAACAGCATCAATTATGACAAGCCGTTTTTTTGCGAAAAAACTGCGGGAGAAATACGGACAATCGGACTCTATTTTAGGAAAGATAATCAACATTTCCGATGTCGGCGGAGTACGGCCCTGGGCGGGATATGCTGCATACTGCGCATCGAAGGCAGGGCTTATCGGTGCAACTAAGGCGATTGCAAAGGAGCTTGCGCCTTCGATATGTGTTAATTCGATTGCGCCGGGGATTATTTCTTGGCCGGAAGATTTCGATGAAGAGGCAAAGGATAAGCAGCTTTCATTAATTCCGATGAAGCGCATCGGGACAGGACAGGAAATCGCTGCCGGTGTGATGTTTCTGCTTGAAAGCGATTATATAACCGGGCAGGTCCTTTGCATTGACGGCGGCAGGAGCATTTGATACTTTAATATTGATTTTTACTGCCTTATGATGGCGAACAGGTATAATATGCAGATTAAAACAGGTGTATGGCACTTTTCGGAGAAAAGAATATGAAGGAATCTTATGATTCGATAGTTGAGCTATTCGGTTCGAATGTATTCAATGATGTTGTGATGCGTGAGCGGCTGCCGAAGGACGTTTACGAAGCGCTTAAAAAAACTGTAAGATACGGCGAGCCTCTCGACTCTGCCCTTGCAGGCGTAATTGCGAATGCGATGAAGGACTGGGCCATTGAAAAAGGTGCGACGCACTTTTGTCACTGGTTTCAGCCGATGACGGGCCTTACTGCGGAAAAACACGACTCGTTCATTTCGCCGACGACCGAAGGCGGCGTGGTAATGGAATTCAGCGGCAGGGAATTAAGCCGCGGCGAGCCGGATGCATCTTCTTTTCCATCCGGCGGCCTTCGCGCAACCTTTGAGGCGAGGGGCTATACAGCCTGGGACAGCACATCGCCGGTATTTATAAAAGAGAACGGCGACAATATTACACTTTATATACCGAGTGCATTCTGCTCATATACAGGACTGGCGCTTGATAAGAAAACGCCGCTGTTGCGTTCGATGGATGCGCTGAATCGGCAGGCATTGAGAGTGCTGAAGGTGCTGGGAGATTCGGAATCGAAGCGAGTTACAGCGACGCTTGGTCCTGAGCAGGAATATTTTCTGATAGATAGAAGCTTCTACGAGAAAAGGCTTGATTTGGTGTTGACGGGAAGGACCCTTTTTGGTGCTGTCTCGCCGAGAGGGCAGGAGATGAGCGATCATTATTATGGTGCGCTTGCCGAGAGAATTGCCTCGTTTATGCATGAGGTGAATATGGAATTATGGAAGCTCGGTGTTTCGGCAAAGACGCAGCACAAGGAGGTTTCGCCGGCACAGTACGAGCTGGCGCCTATTTTCACTACGGCAAATGTTGCAACCGACCATAACCAGCTTGTGATGGAGACGCTCCAGAAGGTGGCGCTGCGTCACGGGCTTGTTTGTCTTCTTCACGAAAAGCCTTTCGCGGGCGTCAACGGCTCTGGAAAGCATGTAAACTGGAGTATTGTTACCGATAATGGAACTAATCTTCTCGAGCCGGGCAGGACTCCGCATGAGAACATGGTGTTTCTGGTATTTCTCTGCGCGGTGCTGAAAGCGGTGGACAAATATGCGAAACTTATCCGAGCGAGCGTAGCCAACAGCGGCAACGAACATCGTCTCGGCGGTCATGAGGCGCCGCCGGCGATAGTTTCAGTTTTTCTTGGCGACCAGCTTACAGACATTATCGAGCAGCTTGCCCTCGGGAGCGCAAAATCATCGAAACATGCAAGCGACCTGAAACTGGGTGTTTCAACGCTTCCGCCTTTGCCGAGAGACTGCACAGACAGGAACAGGACATCGCCATTTGCATTTACGGGCAATAAATTCGAGTTCAGGATGGTTGGCTCTACGCAATCGACAGCAGGGCCTGCTTTTGTCCTCAATACAATAGTTGCGGATGTGTTTTCGGAAATTGCAGATGAGCTTGAAAAGGCGGATAATGTGGGCTTGTCAGCACAAAAGACACTCAGTAAAATTGCAGCCGAGCACCATAAGATAATTTTCAACGGGGATAATTATTCGCAGGAATGGATAAGGGAGGCACGCAAGAGAGGCCTGCCGAATATTCATTCGACTGTCGAGGCGATTGCCAATATTCCGAACAAGGACAATATCGGCGTGTTCAGCAGGCAGGCGGTTTTGAGCGAAGCGGAATTAAGGGCACGGACGGAAATTCTTCTGGATTCATATACTATGTCAATCAACATAGAAGCTGCGACAATGCTGGACATCTGCCGCCGCAAGATTCTTCCGGCTGTGAATAAATATTATAAATCGCTTGCCGATGCGGTTGAGTCTCTTGCCGATGCGGGAGCTGATGCGGTAATACAGCGCAAACTGATGAAAAAAACGGGAAGTTTAATTAAGTGCTTAAGCCGGGGTGTTGAAGCTCTTTCAGGTGAGGTTGAAAAGGCGTCTTCGATTTCAGATGTCCTCAAAAGAGCAAGGGCGTACAGCGAAACAGTGATACCGATTATGGAGGGCGTGAGGCGGACTGCCGATGAACTTGAGACGTTCGTCGATGCGGAACTTTGGCCGCTGCCGACGTACTCCCAGATGCTCTTTACTAAATAACAGTATCAATCGCAGGATTTCCAATAATTAAATAAATAAAATTTTGCATATTTTCAGGTAAATTTTTTTTATTACAGGCTGAATTTAAGCAGCAGGCACGTCTTATAAAAAACCTTCGTTTCGGGCCGATTTATTTTTCTTTTGGCAGGCTTGAATGCTATCGGACGCAGCGGGGCAAGTCTTTTTATCTTTAAGTCGATTTGAAGGATATTCGATTATTATTTATAGTTTATGAAGGAGGTTTCAGGCTGTTTATTATATCAGGATCGGGCTGTTGTGCAGGCAAAAACCGTTGTGTAAAGCAGCGGTCAGCCGCCTGTTATTTTTATATTATCAGGCGCTCCTGATGCGGTAATTATTAACATTATTTGATTGGTAAATTTATGGGTAAAAAAGTTTTAACAGTCATTGTGGTCCTTTTAATTGCTGCTGGAGCGACATTTTACTGGGGACTTGCCGCGCAGAAGCGTGAAAGACAGCTCCTTGCAGAGATCAAAACACGGCTTGACAAACTTGATACAACCGGGACCGACGATGTCAGTATCCGCGCACTGGCAGACATCTTCTCGAGTGAGGATTGGAAGCAAAGGTTTAACGAATATAATTCGAAGATGCAGACCCACGAACTGCTGCTGGACACCTCAGTGATATTTTTGTCGGTTGCGGCAGCTGTTTTGCTTGGCTGGCTGATTTT
>JBFZBH010000129.1:0-5019 GCA_041308525.1 Phycisphaerae bacterium
CTCTTTGCAAATCTTCTGCAAATCGCATCCGAGCTGCAGCTTCCAGTGATCATTCATTCCCGAAAGGCCTTCGGCGACACAGTCGATTTTTTGGACCGCTACGCAATGAACGTCAAAAAAATCGTCTTCCATTGTTTCAGCTATTCATCACAAGAGGCAAAAGTCCTCCTGGATAAAGGCTTTTATTTTTCCTTTACAGGTTCAGTAACATTTAAAAATGCCGAAACTATCCGCGAGGCTGCAAAAATTATTCCTCCCGAAAGACTTATGATTGAAACCGATTGCCCCTATATGTCGCCGGAACCAATGAGAAAACAGAAGGTCAACGAACCTGCCCTTCTTATTCACACCGCAAGGTTCTTATCTGATTTAAAACATATCCCTCTGGAAGACTTCGTAAAAATAGTCACCCAGACCAGCCGCTCCTTTTTCTCCCTGCCGCACTTAAATATATAGTTATAATAGAATCTATATGTCATAAATCTTAAAAAATAAACTGCCGGAATGAAATATAGTTTCTATGGTTTCCACTTTACGCGGTAAATTACACTGGAGCGGACTGCAATCGCCTCGAACCCGCTTTCACTCGAAGCAGCCGGCCCGCAAAGAAAATAGTCGCATTCGGAGTTTTCTTTGCCATCAATAACCAGGTGCCATTTGCTGCCTTTCATTGCAGTAAATGCGAGCCTTTTGCCGTCTGTGCTGAATACGGGACCGTTGTCTCCAATCTTATCATACTGGGGGCTTGCGGCTGTGCCGCAGACAACCACCCATTTGTCATTTTTTCGTGCGGCGTAAACTGCTTTGGAGCTGTCCGGGCTAAAGAGAGCAGATCCTTTAATTATCTCGTCATATAATTCGCTCTCTCGGCCATCGACCACCATTAATTGTTTGTCACCTTTTTTTGCCCCATAGGCAACATGTTTACTGTCGGGACTGAACAGAGGTGTGCCGGGCATTATGCCTTCGAATTGCGGACCGGAATTGCCATCTACAACAACCGAAAGCATCTTGCCTGTTACTGCTGCATAGGAAACTTTTTTACTGTCTGGGCTGAAAAGCAGCGAGCCTGCCTTGATTCCGTCGAACGCGGGGCCGGCTTTGCCGTCAACAACAACCGTCCACTGCTCGCCGTTCCTGCAGATATAAGCGATATGCCTGCTGTCAGGGCTGAAAATAATCATTCCCTTGCCTATACCATCACAGCCGGCATCAGCCTTGCCATCCACAACGACCCCCGCTTTATTTCCTATCTGTGCTACATAAGCGAGTCTTTTGCTATCGGGGCTGAAAACAATAGGGTTCTCGCGAATTCCATCATATGCCGGTAGCGATTTTCCGTCAGAGACCATCACAATCTTGTCGCCTTTTCTTGCTGCATAAGCATAGTGTTTCCCGTCGGAGCTGAGGACCGGAGTGCCGGGCATTACTTCATCGTATTCAGGACTCTCCCGCCCGTTAATTACCACTATACGGCTGCCTCCTTTGCCAGCCTCATAAGCTGCAACACTGCCGGACTGATTAAAAACAACACTGCTTCCGATTATACCTTCGTACTCCGGGCCGTTTTGGCCATTTACGACAAGCACCCACTTATTGCCTTTGGCGGCGATATAAGCAAAAGTTTTGCTGTCGGAGCTGAAAAAAACAGGTCCCTCGCCGATTCCATCGTATTCGAGGCCGTTTTCGCCGTCCAAAACCACAAACCATCTTTTTATCTGCAGGGCCGCATAAGCGAAATGCCTGCCGTCGGGGCTGAAGACCGCCGAGCCTTGCCCGATGTTGTCGTACTTTGGACCTTCGACACCGTCAACAATAACAAGACATTTGTCATCTCTTTTTGTGATAAACGCAACATGTTTTTGGTCCGGGCTGCGGATGATGCTGAGAGCCGGATACGGAACGGTACCGAGCTTTTCTTCTGATAAGCCCGAAGCCTGGCCTGAAGCCTTTTGGCCGTAGCCTGAGGTATTGGTGCAGAGAGAAGAAAGCAGAATTAACACAAACAGTGTACTTAAATAATGACCCATCGCAACGACCTTTTTTCCTTTCTTTTAAACAATGTCACAGAACAGACAGATATTCCGGTATCTTATAATTTATGCGGCTTTGCGCCTATTGTTAATTTATCGCCAATCATTGCGAGCGGGTTTGCATAATTTATGAAATTTGCGGAAAAAACCGGCAGTGATAGTTTTAGAGGCACGGTTTTGAGCTTGACCTGAAAAAAAACAGGATTATATTTAGAGATGTAAGAGATATAATAAAATACAGCCGGCAGAAAGACCGGACCAAAGGAGAAAAAAATGGATTCATCAATTTTCAAGGCATACGATATAAGGGGCATTTATCCCGAACAGGTGAACGAAGAAACTGCGTGGAAAATAGGCTTTGCAACGGCAAGGTTTCTCCGCTCGATGCTTTCGGGATACGCCAGAGGACAAGCCAACTGCCAGTGCATATGCGTCGGGCATGATATGCGCCGACACAGCCGTCAGCTTGCTGATGCGCTAATTACCGGCATCAACGCAGCGGCGGCAAATGTGATAGACATCGGCCTTATCGACACTCCCCAGATGTATTTTGCGATAAATCACCTGAACACCTGCGGGGGTGTGCAGGTTACGGCTTCGCTGAATCCTGCAAACTACAACGGCTTTAAAATTGCCGGATTCCAGGCCAAGCCGGTCGGAGCGGATACAGGATTAAAGGACATCGAGCATATAGCCACAGCCCTTTTGCATACCAAGGGGAAAATCGACGGCTCTGTCGAAAGATACGACCTGACCGAAGCATATAAAAGACATATTTTGAAATTTCTTGCGCTTGGGCAGCGGAGTTTTAAAATTGCAGTAGATGCCTCAAACGGGATGGCGGGGAAAATGGTGCCGCTTATCTTCAATGACCTGCCGATCGAAATTATCCCGATTAATTTCGAGCACACGGGCACATTCAAACACGACCTTAACCCCCTTCTCGAAGGAGTCTTAAAAGAGCTGAAGGCAACTGTAAAAAAATATAACTGCGATTTCGGAATCTGCTTTGACGGAGACGCAGACAGGATTGTATTTGTCGATGAAAACACGGAAAAAATAGAATCAGATTTACTGACTGTGCTGCTTGCCTCTTATTTTCTGAAGACATTTCCCAAATCCGTCATCGTATATGACCTGCGAAGCAGCCTTGTCGTACCCGAGGAAATCATAGCAAACGGCGGTATTCCAAGGCGAGAGAGGGTCGGGCATGCATTTATTAAAAAGGCAATGAGAGACTCACACGCTGTGTTTGCAGGCGAGCTTTCGGGACACTTTTATTACCGTGACAATTATTATACAGATTCAGCCTTCATCACGTTAGTCCATGTCCTCAATATTCTGAGCGCAAAGGGACTGCCGCTGAGCAAGCTTATTTCGCCGCTGAAAAGATATGCCAGCAGCGGGGAATTAAATTTCAAAGTCGAGGACAAAATGCAGAAAATCACAGAGCTCGAGAAAAAATTTCCCGGCGGGGAAACCGACCATCTCGATGGAGTAACTGTAAGATTCAAGGACTGGTGGTTTAACTGCAGGCCAAGCAACATAGAGCCTCTCTTGAGGCTCAAAGCGGAAGCAAAAAATCAGGAAATACTTCAAGACAAACTGGCGGAAATTACAGAGATTCTCGGTCAGCCTGTTTAATATTTTTTCTCGTGATTTGGGCAGGTTTGCAGCAATTGCTGATATCGACCATATCATACAAAGAAATACACACAATTTGACGTGCATTCATTATTAACGAATTACGAAATTGATAGCGGTGTTAAAATCTCTCTTTTTGTGATATGATTTTTGCGATAAAAAAGTGAAGGATATTTTGAATGAATTTTTTGGAGCCGATTATATGCAGATAAACACACAAACATTCCAAACGCCCAACGGTCCAGTCGAGGGCGTCCAGACCAAATGGCCGGAATTCAACATCCTGATCGTTACGGGGCCAAAAGGTTTTCTTGCCTGTCCAGTCGTCGATATCGAAGCCTGCCAACGCTACGGAATTGCGGCTGCTCTTGTCGAAAGCACGCCAGATAATCCTATTGGCACGCTCGAGCGGTTTCCCTCCCGCTGCATTACAAAGGTAAATACAAAAGCTGCAGCTCTGGGCATCAAACCGGGGATGAACGTCAGCGATGCGTTTGGGCTAATCGCATAATTTTATTTCGGCTGCTCTGAAATATCATAATAATTATGACGATATAAAATTAACACAATCCTGCGACAATTGGTATAATATATACAGGTCCGGCGGCTGTTCGTTGTAGTAAAATGCCGGTCGGTAATGAAGAGGTCTTTCGGTTTTTTACGGGTTTTGTTAAACGACAAAAACAGGCAGCCCGATGCTGCTTATCGGGGCCACATTTTGAAGATTCGCAGGAAAGGATGGTTACTTATGAAAAGAACAATTTACCTTCTAATCCTCGGCTTTCTATTTTGCACACAAGCATTCGGCCAGACTGTATCAGCTCCGCAATACGTTCCAGCCCGGCAAGACACCGGGGCACAGACAGGCGCCACTCAACAGCTGCCCCAAGGTGCTGGAGCAACCACAGCGCCCGCAGTTCAGCCAATTCCCAAAATGGCTGGTCTGCCGAACCCTGCACTGGTAGGTTTACAATCCCTGCGGGTCACTGCCCTATATTACAATTCGAGGCTTGGTGTAGATAATTTTCTCTGGGCCGACATCACCGCGAGGGCCGAACGCAGGATGGCCGAATCCGACCCGAGACTGGCAATCCTGATTCAACGCGGATACGAATACAGATATATGGACATACCAACCCTGATAATTACAGTAGATAAGTTTATCCTCAGCCCCACACGGCCGCCCATCATATACGTCCAAACCGCCCTTGAAGCAAGCATCACATCCCAGCGAACTCCCAACACCGTCCTGCGAACTATGGTATGGTCAGTTATAGAAACCATCCAGGCTGAATCTGTTCAGGCAGAGTTTGCCGCAGCAAGCAGCCTGGTTTACAAGCAA
>JBFZBH010000130.1:0-5018 GCA_041308525.1 Phycisphaerae bacterium
CTTTCTATCTTCGGCGACCAGGCCGATGTGATGGCAGTCCGTCAGACCGGCTTTGCTCTTGTCTGCGCAAATAACGTTCAGGAGATTATGGATTTGGCCCTTATCTCAAGCAGCGCAACGCTTGAATCGAGAGTGCCGTTTTTGAATTTCTTCGATGGTTTCAGAAGCAGCCACGAAGTCCAGAAAGTCGAAGAGCTTACAAAAGATGATATGCGTGAAATGCTCGATGATAAACTTATTGCCGAACACAGGGCCAGGGCCCTTTCACCTGATAGGCCAATGATCGGCGGAACTGCGCAAAATCCCGATGTCTATTTCCAGGGCCGCGAGACAGTCAATAAGTATTATCTTGCTGTGCCGTCAATAGTCCAGAAAACGATGGATAAATTTGCACAGCTCGCAGGCCGCAGCTATCATTTGTTCGATTATTTCGGCGACCCGAATGCCGAGAAGGTCATTATAATTATGGGTTCAGGTGCCGACACAACTCACGAGACCGTTGAATACTTGATGGGCAAGGGCCAGAAAGTCGGCGTTTTAAAGGTTAGGCTATTCAGGCCTTTCAGTACAAAAGATTTCATCAAGGCTCTTCCGGCTTCCGTAACGAAAATTGCAGTGCTCGACAGGACCAAAGAGCCTGGTTCCATCGGCGAGCCTCTTTATCTTGATGTGCGGACCGCAGTCGGCGAGGCGATGGGCGGCGGCTGGGCTCCATTCAAAAAATATCCTGTTATTGTCGGCGGCAGATACGGCCTTGGCTCAAAGGAATTTACACCCGCGATGGTAAAGGCCGTCTTCGATAATCTCGATGCGCCGTCGCCGAAATCTGGTTTCACCGTCGGAATTATCGATGACGTTACCGATACGAGCCTTGCTGTTGATGAGTCATTCGATGTCGATACCACCGGAGTTTACTCCGCAATGTTCTGGGGTCTCGGATCAGACGGCACCGTCGGAGCCAACAAAAACTCTATCAAGATTATCGGCGAGCTTACCGAAAATTACGCACAGGGCTATTTCGAATACGATTCCAAAAAAGCAGGTGCTGTAACGATTTCGCACCTCCGCTTCGGAAAGAACCTGATACGTAAACCTTACCTTGTAAACACAGCTGATTTTGTCGCCTGCCACAATCCGAGTTTCCTCGAGAAATACGATATGCTCTCCAGCGCCAAGGATGGAGCGACATTCTTATTGACAACCCTGCACAGTGCTGATGAGGTTTGGGATACACTTCCGCAGGAGGTGCAAAAGCAGATTATCGATAAGAAGCTGAAATTCTATGTCATCGATGCCATTTCCGTTGCCGAGGGGCTTGGCCTCGGAGCGCGCATCAACGTTATAATGCAGACAGCCTTTTTTAAAATTAGTAATATCATTCCGCTCGAGACTGCAATTAATGCAATAAAAGGCGCGATAAAGAAAAGCTACGGCAGCAAGGGCGACAAAGTCGTAAATATGAACAACGCCGCTGTTGATGCCGCCCTCGACAAGATTTACGAGGTAAAACATCCGAATAAAGTTACCAGTAAGCTCAAGATGCCTCCGGTTGTGCCTGCTGATGCTCCGGATTTTGTCCGCGAGGTAACAGCCGAGATTATGTCCCGCAGGGGCGACAAGCTTCCTGTAAGCAAACTTCCGTCCGATGGCAAATTTCCGACAGGAACAACAAAGTTCGAAAAGAGAAACATCGCTGTCCATATTCCTGTCTGGGAGCCGCAGGTCTGTATCCAGTGCGGCAGATGCTCTCTGGTTTGTCCACACGGGACAATTCGAATAAAAGCTTACGATGCTAAGAACCTTGCAGGTGCGCCTTCTCCATTTAAGAGCACTGATGCAAAGGGCAGGGAATACGAAGGAATGAAATTCACCGTCCAGGTTGCACCGGAAGACTGCACCGGCTGCGGTGTCTGCGTTCAAACCTGCCCGGGCGTGGAAAAGGACGCCGACAAAAAACCGACCGGAAGGAAGGCAATTAATATGTCACTGCAGGAGCCTCTCAGAGTTCAGGAAAGAGAAAATTATGAATTTTTCCTCACAATACCGGATACCGACCCGAAGCTCTTCAAGACCGACACCGTAAAGGGCAGCCAGCTCATACCGCCGCTGTTCGAATATTCAGGTGCCTGCGCCGGCTGCGGCGAAACACCATACGTTAAATTGCTTACGCAATTGTTCGGTGACCGTGCAATGATAGGAAATGCCACAGGCTGTTCTTCTATTTACGGCGGCAACCTGCCGACCACGCCATATACCAAGCGTCCGGACGGTAGGGGGCCGACCTGGTGCAATAGTTTGTTCGAAGACAATGCTGAATTTGCGATGGGCATGCGCCTTACCGTCAATAAACTTCAGAAATACGCTGTTGAGCTTCTTGATAAAGTTACTGCAGAAGGGTGCGTTGATAAGAATCTCTCTGACCAGATTAGGTCAGCAGCGATAGCTAACGACCCTGCACAGGATGCGATCGAAAATCAGCGTCAAAGAGTCGAGCAGTTAAAACAGCAGTGCCTTAAAAGCAAATGCGAATATTGCGGCCGCCTCCTTAACGTTGCTGATTATCTTGTCCGCAAATCTGTATGGGCACTCGGAGGCGACGGCTGGGCCTACGATATCGGCTACGGCGGTCTTGACCATGTCCTCGCAAGCGGTGTCGATGTCAATGTTCTGGTCCTCGATACGGAAGTTTATTCAAACACCGGCGGACAGATGTCAAAATCGACCCCTCGTGCAGCAGTTGCACAGTTCGCAGCCGCAGGAAAGCCGATGCCTAAAAAAGATATGGGCCTCCTTGCGATGACTTATGGAAATATTTATGTAGCCAAGGTTGCGATGGGCGCAAATCCCAATCAGGCAGTTAAGGCGTTCGTTGAGGCTGAAAGCTATCCCGGCCCTTCGCTGATACTTGCATATTCACATTGTATTGCCCAGGGCATAAATATGACCCTCGGTTTGGATGAACAGAAAAAGGCCGTGGAATGCGGCTATTGGCCGTTATACAGGTATAACCCTCTCCTTAAAGAGCAGGGTAAAAATCCGCTCCAGCTCGATTCAAAAGCTCCGACATTCGATTTTGAGCAGTACGCCTACGGGGAAAACCGCTATCGCTCATTAAAGCAGTCAAAACCCGATGAAGCCGCAAGGCTGATGGAACTGGCAAAGAAAGATGTCGCCGATAGGTTCTGGCTGATGGAGCAGCTTTCGAAGCTGTCCTGTAATGCCGATGCCGCAAAGCCCGGGAATTAATTTTATTAACAATTAATTTTCTGGAGGAGAAAAAAATGAAACGCTTATCATTTTTAACTGTAAGCCTGATGGTTCTCTCTTGTTTTGCCGGCTGCCAATACTGGAAGCCTGAACCTGAGCCGCAGATAGTTCTGCCGATTCTCGATGTCACAGCGGATCCGAACATCGTCGTTGTCAGGACGGATTTTCAGGCGAAGTCCATCAATGCAGCAGGCGGTCTTCAGTCCTGGATGAACGTCACTAAAATTGAAAGGGATTGTGTCGTAACGTTCTATAAGCCCGATGGCACATTCTACATCACAGAACAAAAACACGTTGTTTACCCCTGGTCCAATTCACTTCAGGTTTATTCTAAAGAGCCGAAAGGAAATTTCGCCTGGCAGTATTACAATGGACAATTCAAGTCCCTCGAAGGCTGCAGTTGGAATGACTGCCTTCCGGTCGATTTGGACCCGAACAGTTTCGCAAAGGCCCTGCTGGATATTACCACAGCACCTGCACGCTTCTTCGACAGCCTCTCTGCATTCAGCAGTGAAACGAGGGCCACACGGCTCGAAGGACAGATTTATATCGCTATAAGCCAGATTTGCATCCAGACCGGAAGCGAAGTCCGCGGATTCTTCTATCAGAATAACGACAGCTCCATTATAGATATGACTGCCTTCAGCCCTGTTAATGCCGATGTCTCGATAGCAGCCCGCGGCTACAATTACAGCAGAACAGGTGCCAGCGGCATACTGTTTCCCTATAAGATAGAAATCTTCAAATCTGGTATTAACAGCATCTTTGAAAAAAGAATCGTCAAGATCGAGTATAAGTCCCGCTGACAAATACGAATATCCGTGCTTTTTTAATTTAGCCCTGCAATTTATCTCTGGGACATTCATCCCTTGCGCCAATGGTCTGGGATAGTTGATATTCTTTTTTGAGTGAAGACTAAAGGCAACTCCTTTATTTGCATTTTATTCATTATACTATGATATAATTTATTACCGTTTAAAAAATGTTTGGTTATATGAGTTAACAGGAAATTATACGATGGGATTAGAAGATTGTGTTAGCAAAATCACAGGTGTCATCAATAAAAGACTGCATCGAGCGACAGGCAGAAGCATTCAATTTGTTTTCGTTTTGGTTTTATGTTTGCTTTCTGTGAAGGTATTTGGTGCGGCCGGCACAATTGTTGTCGATACCTTCAGCAAAGGGCCGCAGGTCAATCCCTTTATGTACGGCATCTTTTACGAGGAGATAAATAACTGCGGCGACGGCGGCATTTATGCTGAGCTTGTCCGCAACCGCAGCTTCGAGGACAGCCGCGTCCCTGAAGGTATGTATCTTAAAGATGGCGTCGCGATGGCCGACCGCTGCAGAGACAAAATTCCCTGGCCTCCTGAAAAAACCGAGATTCCTTATTGGCAGCTTGTTTCAAAAGATGGTGAAGCCGGTTCAATGCATATCGATACGGAAAATCCCTTAAATGCTTCCCAGGTAAATTCCCTGCGCCTCGAAATCAAGAACGCAAATCAAAAATCACCGCTTGGCCTTTCGAACTTCGGCTATTGGGGTATGGCATTTGAAAGAGGAGCAGAATATAACCTCAGTTTCTATGCCCGATGTAATGAAACATTCGAAGGGGCACTTAAAGCATCGCTCGAAGATAAAAATGGAAAGGACATTTCAAGTCCTGCTCAGATTGGCCAGTTAGGAAAAGAGTGGAAGAAGTTCTCCTGTACTCTTGCCGCGGATTCGGCCTGTTTAGATGGCAGATTAAC
>JBFZBH010000131.1:0-5006 GCA_041308525.1 Phycisphaerae bacterium
CTCTTCCGATCTATCGTACGGCCGCTTCACCCGGAGCTCGCTCATCGCGGCGGTCGCCGCCCGGTACCCCGTGGCCAGGCCGGGACAGGCATGGCCGTGAAACCTGACACACGCTTCAAATGCCGGATAATCTGAGTGAAAATGAGACTCTCTTTCGTTCTCGCACATATCAATTCCCGTACCTTTCGTTTTCTTATTACTAATCCAGTGGTGCGATTGCCGGTTCTCCGGGGACCACGCATCGCACACCTGCGATTTCCCCGATGACCACCGGAATACCGTACACGGCTTCGATCACCCCGGGAGTGACCACCTCGTGGCCTCCATGGACGTGAACTTTGCCATTTTTGAGGAAGATGAAGCGATCAGCGTATCTGATCGCCTGGTTTCGCCGTCGCAAGGGTCTGAAGCTGGCCTTTTGATATTTCAATGTTTGAGCGTATTTCTTTCCATCGGGCTAATCCCGACAATGCCAGATAGAAAATCGCGAATATTGCAATTCCTGCGATTCCGTACCGAAGCGCCCGCACATCACGCTGATTTAATTTTTTAATCATAACCTTTTCTTTCGCCCGATTTTTTTACTCTCATATTTGCTTTTTGGAAAAATTTTTGTAATCGAATGTCACTGTAAATTTCAGTCTTCTGTTTCTTTCATCTTCCTGCGCACCGGTGATATTTACCTTGTCCAGCCCCTTGCTTTTCAGCTTGTTGAGGTCTGCCTCGAATTTGTAAAGCTGGTCTGAGGACTGAGCTGTTCCGGTAATTTTTACTGCTTGGCCTTTTCTGAAATCGAAACTGTCGAGGACAATTGAGCCTGCCTCCACGCTGTTTATGGTCCCCAGAAGTTCCAGCAGGTCCGGCCTGTTTTTTTCTATCACTTCAGAAAGTCGATACTTCTCATTGAGCATACTGTAATCCAGCGTTGATTTGAGCCTTTCCAGATGATGTGCACTCAATTCGTCGAGCAGATAAAATAAAAATACTGTCACGGCGAGCATCACACCAGCGATAATTAACGACTTTTTCTCCTGAGAAATAGCACGGCTTTTCCTGACTTTTGTGTCTGATATATACAGGTTTTCGAAAATATTCAGCTCTGTGTCTGAATCAAGCGACATAAGTGCAAGTCCTGCCGGCAGACGGTAATCGTATAAGACGCTGCTTTCAGACCTGCTTAGGCCGCTCGGCAGAGCAGCAGTGCCAAAATCGGCGGCTTTCGCATTAAGCCCCGATAAGCTAAGCAGCGCAGCAATTTTATTGAATGTATCCTGCTCATTTGCATTGGGTGTTCCCGCCGCGAAACCATTGCTGCATGATAAAATGTAAATAGGTATTGCACCTTTCTCAGAGAAGCCGAACAGATTAAGAGCGCTGCCGAGGTCGCGGGCAAATCTTTGGACCGCGGTTTCGGATATTACAGAACCTTTGCTGTCTATGAAGTCTGATGCTCCTGAATCGAGTATGACTGCATTTTTCAGCTTGCCTGCCTCAACGAGGCAAAGCTGCGATATAGAAGACTCAACATTTACTACAACAGCCTGTTCACTTTTGTCGGGGAATAAGGTCGTCCAGATTTTTGCCGTCGCCTCGCAGTTGAGCATAATTTTTTCAGGGCGAATGTCTTTCACGGAATTGACAAAATTCTGCAGCAGTTGTTTTTTTGCTGCTGCAACAGTTACGCTCGCCGAGCCGTTGTGAAAATAGTTTGTCCTAAATGACGTCTCGACCTGCTCGGCAGGCAGCGGCAGCCTCGATTCTGTCTGAAGCCGGATGATTTGAGAGATTTCTGCCTCTCTGACTGCCGGGACATCGATATGATAGAAAACTACACCGGCACAGTTAAATCCCACAACGACTGATGTATCCTCTGCTGATTTATTTTCTGCCGTGCCTGTCAGTCCGCATTCGGCTGCGAAGTCCTGCCACTTGAGGCCGTTGGCGACGGAGCTTTTTGTCCACAGGACCTTTAGCTGGCCGCTTTTTCTCGACAGGCATATAGCCCTGAAGCCTTCATCCTGCCTGGCGATTGCAACCACCTTTTGACCTTTGACTATATTTTGTTTTATTTTTCCCATAATATGCCGCTTTAATTATTTTTTTTAATTTGTCCTGTCCTGGTACAAGTAAAGCACGCCCGCTGGCGAGCTGCTCCTGTCAATCACAGCTTCTGTCCGCAAAACCGAGCGGTTCAGGCCCGCATAAGTTGTATAAGCATAACTGCGAATGGAAAAGACGTTACCGCGAACAGTTATATATCTCGATATTGTTCTAAAAGTATTCGTGTCCATCGAGGGGACATTAAGTACCTGTGCAATGCTTGTCATTCCTTCTGCAAGGCCGTCACGATAGCTTATAATGCTGTCAGCGAGAATCTGTGGATTTGTTGTATTGCTGAATACCGACATCAGCACCTCACGCGGGGCAGTATTGACATTTACTTTGCCGCTGTAGCTGTCATTTGTATCGACTGTTATCTTGTCTGCAATGGTATTAAACGTGCTCATATCGAGCGGTGTTGCCTGGCCTCCCTGACCGCCCGTCTGACCTCCTGTTTGACCACCCGTCTGGCCGCTTGTCTGGCCGCTTGTCTGGCCCGATGTCTGTGTGCTTATTAAATCGACTATGCTCGTATAGCCGCCCGATGGCCGGTTTTGGACTATCCAGTTTGCATTTTCCTGTGATATGCCCAGAGAATTTACAAGAGCGGTCTGATTGGCGGAATTAATATTTATTCTTGCGTTTCCATCGGCATCGGTGTTTCTATCGAGCGAATAGCAGGTCAAATATTCAATCCATCCTTTATCCAGATTGTTGTCGCCATTGTCGTTGGGCGGATTTTTTGTCCCGTCTTTTTCATTGTAATCGAGCAAGCCGTTGAAATTCGTGTCTTCCCCGAACAGCAGCTCCTCTGTTATGCCCTTGACAAGTAAAAGCTCGCGAATGGTCTTGAACTGGCTATTTCGGATTATATAAGGGTACTGAAGGTTCAAATAGTATCCGGCCTCTGCGCCGTTTGCATTTGCTATATCGTTGCTGTCGCGCCAGTCTAATATCGAATCAGCTATATCTTCAGTCATATTCAGCAGCATCATAAGCTGGTCTTTTGTGGCGTAATTTATATTCAATTTGCCCGATTCATCGGACACCTTAACATTGAACATGCAGTCTTCCATCGGGATTTCGTTAAATTCGTATTCGTTATTGCTCCACAAATCGCTGAGACTGTCACTCGCTTTCAAATCTTCATTCAGCACTGCAACAGCCGTTTCTATGCCCGCACGTGCCGCCCATTTGCACCTGATTGCGTCGTTGCCGGCCGCATTGGTTTTTGTATTAAGGCGGCTGCTTCTTTCTACAGATGCGCAAATTACCGTCAGCAGCATCACCAGCCACAGGACTGCTATAAGAACAACGCCTTTTTTTCTTCTTATTTTCATATCTTTACTGTCCGGTGCCTCCCGTCTGACTGCTTGTGCCGCTTGAAGTTTCTGTGCTTTCGGAAGTCTGCTGTCCTGAAAGCACCTCCGTGCCTGTACTGTTCGCATCAGGGTAAGTCATACAAGCAATAAAGCTTTCACCGATAACATCTTTGCCGTCCGGGCTTCTTGCAGACAGGCTCACTTCCACAAGCTGCGGCAGCGACTCCATCTCTTCGGGCCACTGTTCCAGCCAGTTTTGACCGTCGAAATACCTTACTGCAAAGACCTCGATATTTTCCGCGATGCCGGTCAGAATTCCGCCGGGAGTGTATTCTTTATTTGGATTCGGCCAAAGCCTCCTCATCAGCACGCTCGACTCCTCATCTTGTTTGAGAAAATATTCCACTTCATAGATTTCACCTTCCGGCTGGATAAGCCTCGCCTTGCTTCTTGCCAGTGTGTAAAACGTCAGTATGCTGATATTTCCATATTGTGATTCTCCAATTCTTCCGACCAGTTTGATATTCAGGGAATTGGTATCACGGTATATGTTTGTAAGGTCTGTTGAAATCATTCCCGTCGCATATCGAAGCTCACTTGTCGTATCGAGGTTGCCCTCTACTCTCTGAGAAGTAAGTGAAATCGCCTGCAGCGCACTGACGGATACCGCCATAATAAACGCCGCTATCGTCGAAGCGATTATTACTTCTACCAGCGTAAATCCATATTGTTTCTGCCTTTTAATCATTTTATCTTGTAGCCTGTCCTGTCTGTGAGGAGGTCTGCGTAGAGCTCGTTCTGCCGTTTAATCTTGTCGGAACAACTACCCTGTATTGTCGTCTGCCATCGGTCCAGGTTATTGTCATCGTTACCTGGTAAAGCTTGTCCCGCTGCAAATATTCTGTATCAGCATGCCATGTATATGTAATGTCGGCGTTTTCGAACTCACCATCGAACTGTCCTCTTTCTATGAAATTCTCGATACCCATAAAGTCGATTACCGTAAGCTGCCGGTCGGCAAGAGTAATGGCTGTCCGGTTGAGCCTGTCGAGCCTGGTGTAGCTTAGACAGCGTGTTCCTATTGCCCCCAGCGTAATCACGGATGCGCAAAGTATTATGTTTGCGACCACGGCTTCAACGAGAGTGAAGCCGTTTCTCATTTTTCCTCGACAAGTTTTCATCTTCAGTTCCATTTTACTTCAGCAAATCAAGATCTATTATTTCCACCTGTTCCTGCTCATCTATGGTTCCCGTCTGCATTTTTGTTTTTCCGGTTGCAGGGTTTATTATCGCTGTATAATGACTTAGCCCGTCGCCTATCTGTATAATCCCCGGCACAGCTGTGCCGTCCGGCGAAAAAATTATTGCATCCTGCAATTGTTCCTCGTTGTTCTCGTCCTCAGCCGTCTGGACAATTTGAATTTCTTCGAACCTTACAGAGCCTGGAAATATAACCGGCTTAAAATATGCATTTCTTACAACAACTTCAGTCGGCTGCTCGTCGTCTGTTGTGTTCTGCTCTATTACCAGGGCATAGCCTGTCTGGTTGGGGTCCATAACCAGCTTGCACGGCTGCTGTCTTTG
>JBFZBH010000132.1:0-4986 GCA_041308525.1 Phycisphaerae bacterium
CCATTAAGACTGAAGACCTTCTCGATGATGTGCCATGAACGGTTACAGGCACAAAAAGCACAAGACATCCCCGAGTTATTTCATTTTTATCCCGGATATTTCTTGTCAAAAGATAATCTCCGGTTTCCACTCTTTGCGCCGGGACATTCAGCGAGCAGAAGCCCCCGCTTAAACCGAAGGCAGCCGAAGTCAGTATGAATACTCCGCGATAACAAAGAAAAATCAGAAGTGCTGTCAGAATGCCGGCAGTGATTTTTTCTCCGAACTGGGATAATTCGTTAATTAAGCCGTATTGAAGGGCTATCCATACATGTATCCCGAGTGCCAGCCCGATTAAAATAAAACCCGGTGCGCTTCCGTAAAAAAATAATCCGCCGAGTATGCTGATTAGCCACATCAGAAAATGAAAGCGTATCTCACCAAATCTTCCCTTTATTAAATGGGCAAGTCCCGGGATTAAACTCAAAAGCAGTCCGATGACCGAATCCGAAGTGACCATGTCCACGAACGCGGATATGCTTGACGGCTGTTTTTGTTCGGGTACTTTCCGTTGAATCCTAAACCATCTTGCAGCGGTTCGAAGCGGTTTTTTCCAGGGTGACATTCGCGGCGGATGTACATCTACTTCTCCTTCTAAAATTAAAATTGAACCGCACTTAACGCAACGTCCCTCCCCGGGGATATTTTCAAAATTGCATCTTGAGCATCTCATTGCTGGTCGCTGTCCGTCTTCAAATCAACATCCAGATTTATTCTCGATTTTACTTCCGGCTCGTAGTATTCGCTCGTCAGCTTCTGGTCTTTGATTTTTCCGACTACCTGTTTGAGCCATTCGGCGTACTGCAGGCAGCGTTTGCCTTTTGCTCCCTTTATATGGACCTTTATTTCGCCGGTCTTTGAAATCGTAATTTCCATCTCGTGCTGTTCCATTTTTATTCCTCCCACCTGCGGACATGTATCCTTATGTCATCGTTTTCTGTCACTTCCTCATTGACAATCTGAAAGTTCTTTTGTTTGAGCTGTTTTAATACCTTGTCATAAATAAAGCATTGCGTCAGTTTCTCGGTAAACTGCTGTGCCGCCTGTTTCAGTTCCGTCTTGCTTAGTCCTTTCCCTTTCGCACAGATGACGCATCTTCCTCTTTCGTCTCTCTTTACAATTATCTGTATCGCTCCTTTCGTCACGACTATCTGCTGGTCAGTCGCCACTTGCTCAGACAATACCTGGCTTTCGGGCAGCTCAACTTCAATCTCCTGTTCGGCCTTTTGTTCTTGTCCCCCGGTCTGTCGCACCTCCTGTTCGACTGCCTGTTTTGTTACAAATCCCAGTGCCGATGCTGCGCCGACGACCGCTGCTGTAATAGCTGGCCAGTTGCTTATTATTACCGGCGCCAGAATTAAAACCGTACTCATTGCAATTCTCCCATTGATAAAATAAGTTTTACTTTATATTCGTAATCTTTCACTTTTGCAAAGCGTATTACGCATTACGCACTACGATATACGATTTACGAAATTTCATATTTCCAGTTTTCGAACGCCGCTTTCCTCTTCGGTCAAATCTTCCGGCGATGTTGCAGGTCTTGTCCTTCCAGCTGCCCATTTCCGCAGAGCATCTATATCTTCACTCATAGTCCTCGAAAGCGGCACTATCTGACCTATACTTTGCAGAAGACGTTCGTTTGAAAGCTGCTGCTTTTCATAGAATGAATCGAACATCCCGCTTACGATGGACTCTTCGATTTCCGCACCGCTGTATCCGAAGGATGCCTTCGCAAGTGCATCGAGGTCAAATTTCGAAACATCCATCTTTCTTTTCGAAAGGTGGACCGACAATATCCCTTTTCGTTCTATTAATGTTGGTAAATCCACAAAGAATATCTCATCGAATCGACCCTTTCTCAAAAGCTCAGGCGGGAGCATCGACACATCGTTCGCTGTCGCCACAACAAAAACCGGGTGCTTCTTTTCAGACATCCAGGTCAAAAACGTGCTGAACACCCTTGCAGAAGTGCCCGCATCGGTAGCAGCACCGCTGCCGCGTGAGCCTCTGAAGGCCTTGTCAATCTCATCTATCCAGAACACTGCCGGCGAAATGGATTCCGCAACCTTGATGGCCCTGCGTATGTTGTGCTCCGATGAGCCGACCAGGCTTCCGAAAACCCTGCCGACATCGAACCGCAAGAGCGGCAATTGCCACATCGTGCTTATTGTCTTCGCCATAAGGCTTTTTCCGCAGCCCTGCACTCCCAAAAGCAAAATTCCCTTTGGCGGCGGCAGTCCGTATTCACGCGCTTTTTCCGAAAAAGCAACCGAGCGTTTCATAAGCCAGCTCTTGAGCGAATCGAGTCCCCCGACCGACCGGATTGTCTCGTCCGTATCGTAATATTCGAGCAGGCCGTTTTTGCGGATAATCTGCTTTTTCTCGGAGTTTATCACTTCGAGGCTCTCCTTTCCGAGACCGCGGTTCTGCACCAGTGTTTTTGCAAGTACATTTTCCGCTTCGCACAAAGTCAAACCAAGAAGCGAGTGAATAATCTGCTCACGCATCTTCTCATTGATATTGACATTCAGCTTTGCATTATCTTTGACCTCATCAATTATCCTGCCGACAAGGGCCTCGAAGTCCTTCTCGCCTGGCAAATCAAAGTCAACAATTGTTACGTCCTTTTCCAGCTCAGGCGGTATCTCCAGTATAGGGCTTGTTATTACTATAGTTTTATAGGTATTTTTAAGTGACAGCGAAACTTCTCTCAATCTTCTTATGACAGCTGTGTTCTGGCATTTTAGAAAAGGATGAAAATCCTTGAACACATAGAGTGCCGGCTCCAAGTGCTCCATCACATTGCCGAGAGCAACCAGCGGGTCTTCCGTTGATGTGTCCCGTCTTTTTTGTGTCTGCAAATCTCCGCCCGCAGGCGCTAGTCCCGTGTTGATTGACCACTCGAATACGCTTTTGTTCAGCTTCGATGCAATATTGATGACCTCAGATAATACTCGCTGCTCTTCCCAGCTTACCACATATATCAAAGGATACCTCGCCCTGATTAAAACCTCCAGCTCGCTCAATTTTTTCCCCAAATCAGGGCTTGCTGGAATCTTTTCGCTGCTGCTTGCCGGTTTTCCTGCGTTTGCCATTTTGTTTCCTCTCGATATTGCTTTTTTCCTTTGTCCCTATAGAGCTCGCTATGTCCAAAAGAACCTCGTCAGCGGCGATCATAACCACTCTTCCCTTTTTGAGAATCCGTATTTCAAAATCGCCTGGTTTTCTCTTATATGGCTTCTTTTTCATTATATAATATTTAATCGGAATTTTCTCACATATTTTAATGCAGTTTGCAAATCTTCTTTGTCAGTATAACCCTGTGGGGCGTATTTTGCCCCTATAGGCGGAACATAATCGGTCTTAAGGCTAAGCTTTGCCTGCGGCAGAGTGTCTGCCAGCCATCTTAATGTAGGCTCAAGACAGCAATCGAGGTGTCCGGGCATAATTATGTGCCTGACAATAAGGTCGCCCACACTGGAAGCCTTAACAATATTGCCCCTGACTATCCGTAAATAATTATCAGTTCCGAGAATTTTCCTGGCACATTCATCATTGCCGCATTTTAAATCCGCCAGATAAATATCAACAAGGCCCTCCAGCATCTCCGGAACAAATGGGCCGTAGTACATATTCGAATTCCACACCACCTTTATTGACGAATCCAGCCTGCCCAGAAGTTTTAAAATGCCGGCTATATTTACTGCCGGCTCGCCTCCGAGAAGATTTACTGTTTTTGCTCCCTGACTTTTGCGCACCTTTATTCTTTCGACAAGATAATCAAAGTTTGCTGTGTATGCTGCATCGGGCTGCTCGTTCCATTCTCTGACCGTGCAGAATTCACAAGAAAGATTGCAGCCGGCAAAATAAATCTGGTGCGACGGGCTAAGCTCGGCTTCCTCGTTATAACCCAACATCTCCCTGAAACATCTTAATCGGCTGTCGATACGGCAATAACCTGTTTTGCCCTTGTTTCTGTTGACACGGCAATCGCGGGGGCAGATTGAACAATTGTCCATTACTGCTTTGGCAGCTTTAATGCGCCGATGAATGTCTTTTAGGTCCTCCGGTTTCATACTTTTTTAGTCTATATCGACAAAACCATCTTTTTTACCGCTTGTTTGTAAAGAAATTACTCTGCTTCCTCTCATAAAAAGTTTGCGCCGCAGTTTATAGTAATACCACGCAGCCGGTGCACCTGATATCCAGATTAAAGTTATCGGCTGGATTATGCTTAGCAGTATCCCGATTATTATGAGGAGTATTGCAAGATGTTCTGCTTTCATTGGAAAAAAGAAAAATAAAAATCTGCTGCCTTTGAAAAGAATTCCCATCATGCAAATCAATCCGTAGCTGCACGCAGCTGGCCCCGCGCCGGTCAAATTCCAGCCCGTCAGTTTATTGGCTAATACCCAAAGCAATCCGCATGCAGCACTTATGATTGCCCAGAATATCAGCAGGCCTGATGTTCCCCAGTCTTTTTCAACGACACTGCCGATAAAGAGTATTATCAGGCCGGCGAAGATAAGATTGCAAGGGCTCACAACGAAAGGATATGTCACTAATGGCCAAAGTTTCCCCTGGAATATCCCTGATGTGTCGAGTGCGAAATTTTCTATCATAAAGCCGGTTGAAAACACAGTAAGCACATAACCTGCCAGCAGTAGTACAAGCAGGACAACCACGCCGCGTGTGAATAACTTGCCCGGCGAGCGAAATGTAAATTCTAATCGTTCCATTGCCATGGCTATTCTCCTTATTAGTTCCACCCGATTATATCTTTTTTTGCCAGGCGATGGAAATAAAATCTCAGAGCAAAATTATGCTTTATTTATTCAGCAGCTTCTTTGCGGCTTCGACGGCCTTATCAGGTGTTATGCCGAACTTCTCGAAACACACCTTCGCCGGTGCAGATGCCCCGAAACTCGACATTCCGATGAAAAT
>JBFZBH010000133.1:0-5928 GCA_041308525.1 Phycisphaerae bacterium
ATTATGGCTCAGCTTCTTTATTTTGCACTTTCACGAAAAAGAGAGTATCTGGCAGATGAAGGAGCGGCCCGTCTGACACGTTATCCGGAAGGTCTGGCAAGCGCACTCGAAAAAATCGCAATGGACAATTCACCCAGGCTTGCCTCCGCGAATATGGTTACCGCCCCGATGTATATAGCTAATCCGCTGAAAAAAGAAGGAATGGCACTTTCAAATCTTACAAGCACACACCCCCCGATTGAAGAAAGAATAAAAATCCTGCGCAAAATGGCGCACAGTCCGTCCTTTAAGGAATACGCTCTGGCTTATTCTCAGGTGACCGGCACAAAATCGATTATTCCTCCCTCAGCACTAAAGACAGATGAGCAAATTTCTTTTCGCCCCCCTTCACCGGAATCAGCGTCAAAACAAAAAATCGAAAAGCAGACACACCAGGTCGCCGACATCATCCGGAGAGTAAACGGCTTTTTATTTCTTCCCTGTGCCTGCGGCCTCACATTAAAAATCCCTCCCAACTTTTCACGCCCGAACGTTAATTGCCCCCGCTGCAACAGAAATCTTACTATCCCACAGAAGTAAATTTTTTACTACAAATATTGATTAGCTTTTGTTTTTTTAAGCACAATTACAGTTAAATATGATTTCCTGCAAGGCCGATTTCGCGAGCGGCGGTTTTCATTCCTTCTATGGTGTCGGCAACCAGGCTCCAGAGGTCAACACCGAGCAATTGAGCACCTTTTTCTATGACTTCCCTGTTGACACCGGCTGCGAAACGTTTGTCTTTCCATTTCTTTTTTACAGAGCTTACCTCCATATCGAGAACGCTTTTGCTCGGCCGGACAAGTGCGGTTGCTGTCACAAGGCCGGTCAATTCATCGATAGCGTATAGGGTTTTTTCCAAATCAGTCTTCGGCTCGACGTCGCTGCAAAGCCCCCAGCCGTGACTTACTACTGCACGGATATAATCTTCGGGCCAGTTATGCTGCCTTAAAATCTCAGGCGTTTTTTTGCAATGCTCTGTTGGAAACTTTTCGTAATCGAGGTCGTGAATAAGCCCTATTACTCCCCATCGTGCGCTGTATCTCATAACCGCCTCGACAGCAAGGGCATGCTTAATCAAGGCCTCATTGCTGTTATATTCCTTAAGCAGCGCAAACGTCTGCTCCCTGTTCGGTACAACATCTGTCATCTTAATCATCTTCCTTTAAAACATATATCCTTTTGACCTTTTCATTACTCAGCCAATGTTAATGTCTGGCCTGGCTTCATAACGGTTACTTTGCAGGCGGCTTTGATGGAGAACTGGTCGGCGTCCTGTTTAGAGCCGATTATGTCACCCCAATGATACGGAACAGCCTGTTTTGGCTTGAAGTTTTTGACGGCTTCAACAGCATCCTTCCAGTCCATTGTGTATGTCCCGCCAATCGGCAACAGCGCCAGGTCAATATCTTTTAGCTCCTTCATTTCGCTTGTCAAATCGGTATCGCCTGCGTAATAAATCCGCGTCTTGCCGGCTTCTATAACAAAGCCTACCCAATTGTTTGACTTCTGATGGAACTGTTTTGTATTGTTATATGAAGGCACCGCTGTGATTTTTAATCCGCTTATGTCAATAGTTTGCCCCGGTTTTACAGATTGTCCCTTGCCCTGCTTTTGAATAACATCGTTTGGCCCGACCAGTTTCGTATCAGGTTTCGAGACCCTCGCGATATCATCTGCGGAGTAATGGTCATAGTGGCTGTGACTGACAAGAACAATCGACGCATTATGAGCAGCATCTTTTATTTTCCATGGGTCGATGTAAAGTGTAACATCGTTATAATCAATTTTGAAACTGGCATGACCAAGCCACTGCAATTTAACAGGCATAGATTTCCCCTTTCCCGCCTCCTCAATTTTTGTCAGCTCGACAATTTTGCCCCACATCCTGAAACTGACAGCACCCTTTTTTTCTTTGGCTGTGAATCTGACCTTCATTCCGTCCTTTTTAAATTTATCCGGCAGATTCGAAGGGTCATACTTTTGACCGGTATCACCAACTATTCCGTAAAAGCCCCCTTCAAGATTAATGAATTTAACAACACCTGTTTCCATTTTTGTTTCCTCCGCCGGTTTTTTGTCTTTGAGAGGCTTGTTTGCATCTTTTGCTGCCTCTTTTTGTGCACAAGCCGCTGAACTGCAAATCACTAAAATAACGATCAATCCCCCTATCAAACATTTTTTACCGGCCATCATAAAAATCACCTCCCATTAACTTAAATTTCATAATTACTTGCGATACCGAATACTTCGACCTCTTTTTTTACAAATACTTTTTTATTTCTTCATAAATTCGCGTGGATTTGGTCTCGCTGCCGAAAAATCCAACCCGTATCGAAATTTTTGTGGCATCCTTCTCAGCAGATACCAGCTTTACGGTAATCTTCTTGTCTTCGGCATCTCTGGCAGTAATTACAGCAGTCATCGCATCTTTTGACTTTTCAATGACAGCAAGTTTGAGGCTTGCCGCAGCCTTCTCAGCCGCCCGATATACTGCATCGAGGCTTGAATCCTCGACCGCCTCCAAATCGCCTCTGACATAGGCAACCGTTCCAGCTCCTACTCCCAGTGCAGCTACAGCAAGACATCCGCCCAAGCCAATAGCTGCCCCAGCCAGAATTACAGCGAAAAGAATTTTTTTCATCATATTCACTTCCCTTCCATAAAAAGCTTTTATTACACGATTAAGGTAATTCTAAAATAACCGGCTGTCAACAGCATATTCAGTCTGCCTGCAGTCTTTTGCTCTTAATTTTACAAAAAAATTTTTGCCGGCATTGACAAAGATTTTTGTTTGATGTACTATGTTCCGGCAACAGTTTTTTAAGATTCTGCTGCCGGGAAGGAAAATTGTGAAAATTATAACTTGTATTCCTGCTCGTTACGGTTCTGTAAGATTCCCCGGTAAGGTTCTCGCCAAAGATACCGGTAAATACCTCATCCAGCACGTCTGGGAAAAGGCCCGAGGAGCAAAACTGCCCGACCGTGTTATTATCGCAACCGATGGCAGGCCTGTTTTGGAAGCCGCAAAATCCTTCGGCGCCGAATGCGTCCTCACATCGCCTGACCTGCAGAGCGGCACAGACCGTGTTGGTGCAGCCGTGAAAGATTTGAATGTCGATATCGTAATAAATTTGCAGGGTGATGAACCTGAAATTAAATCGGAATATATCGATGTCCTCGCAAAGCTTATGCTGGATAATCCTGATTACCAGATAGGAACGATTGCTGCACCATTCGAAGACACCAGTCAAATTTCAAATCCCAATATCGTAAAAGTTATTACGGACTCAAACGGCTGCGCAATATATTTTTCTCGCTCGGTAATACCCTACGACAGGGAAAGTGCAGGTGTTGGAAAAGTCGAACAGTATTTGCGTCATCTTGGTATATATGCCTATAAGAAGGATTTTCTTTTGAAGTTCACCGGATTGCCGCAGTCGAGACTCGAACAAATAGAAAAGCTCGAACAGTTGCGGGCAATAGAAAACGGGATTAAAATAATCGTCGGAATCGTCGAATCCGGCACAGAAGGCATTGACACAGCCGAACAATATGCCGAATTCGTCAAACGCTATAATAAAAAATAAATAGAATCGCAGAATTTGTTTTGACAATTTATTAACGGATTTTTAATTTCGTAATTCGAGTTTCGAATTCGAGTTAAGAGGATATAGTTATGGATAATGAAAAAGACCTGCTGGCATCGACAAGCGATGCATCAGTTGAAAGCGAATTTTTCTCGCCCTTCCCTCCCGGTTATAAAAAGGGCAAGACCCGCTACTGCATAATTTTCGGAACTGTGATGAGCGGACTCGGCAAAGGAATATTCTCCTCCTGCCTTGCCAAATTAATGCAGGACAAGGGCCTTAAGGTTTCGCCCATCAAGCTCGAAGGCTATCTTAATATCGATTCAGGCACGCTCAATCCCCTCCGCCACGGAGAGGTCTTTGTCCTCGACGACGGCATGGAATGCGATATGGACCTCGGAACCTACGAGCGCATGCTCGATATGAACCTGACGCGGGATAATTTTGCAACAAGCGGGCAAATCTTCAGGTCTATCCTGCACAAGGAGCGTCACGGCGATTACCTCGGCAGAGATGTCCAGATGATTCCGCACGTTACCGGCGAGGTTAAGCTCAAACTCCGCTCGCTCGCCCAGAAGACTGATTCAGACATCGTCTTCGTGGAAATCGGCGGCACGGTCGGCGACCTCGAGAACGCATACTTTATCGAGGCAATCCGCGAGCTTGCATACGAGGAAGGACCGAATAGCTGCTGTTTCGTGGCTCTGACATACATCCTCGAGCCGAAGACTTTAGGCGAGCAGAAATCCAAAGCTGCACAGCTTGGCATCAAGCAATTGCTGCAGCTCGGTATCCAGCCGGACATTATTGCCTGCAGGGCTGCGAGTCCCGTTACAGAAAAGGTCCGCCAGAAAATCAGCGTTTACAGCAACGTCCCCATCGAGCGGGTTTTCAGTATGAGCGATTCAAGCAGCATTTATACTATACCATCGTCGCTCAGAGAAAGCGGCGTGGATTTTCAGGTTATCAGGCTGCTTAAGATAGAAGATAGAATCAATCTCCACCACGAACGAAAGGCCTGGGCGCTTTGGTCCGATTTCATGGACAAGATCGGCACCGCAAGACGCGAAGTCACCATCGGGATAACCGGAAAATACACTTCAGTTCGCGACAGCTATGCATCCATTATCAATGCCCTTGAGCATGCCGGCATAGTTCTCGGAAGCGATGTTAAAATCAAATGGATAGACACAACATCGCTGACAGATAAAAATGCAGCGGAATATCTTACAAATGTCGATGGCATAATTGTACCCGGGGGGTTCGGCACACGCGGCGCAGAAGGAAAAATCGCCTGTGTAAAATATGCACGCGAAAATAATGTTCCTTATCTGGGGCTTTGCTTCGGCTTCCAAATGGCCGTCATTGAATTTGCACGAAACGTTTGCGGGCTAAAAGATGCCAACAGCACGGAAATTGAGCCAAATTGTCCGCAACCAGTCATCGACCTTTTGCCCGAACAGAAAAAAATCGAAGGGCTTGGCGGAAGCATGCGGCTGGGCGGAAGAGATGTCGAATTGAAACCTCGCACTTTTATCTGGAAACTTTCCGGCAAGGAAAACACCGTGCGGCTTCGTTTCAGGCATCGTTATGAGGTCACACCGCGGTATATAGAAACACTCGAAAAGGGAGGGCTTGTTTTTTCGGGTAAAGCACCTAACCAGCCCATTATGCAGATTTTAGAGTTGCCGGGCCATCCGTTCTTTGTCGGCACTCAGGCCCATCCCTGTCTTACTTCCAGGCCGCTGCGCCCTCAGCCTATGTTTGTCGGCCTGGTCGCTGCTGCAATGCACAAACACTATCCTGACCAAAAACTGCCTGAGTGCGTAAAGGCTGTCCAGAAAATATCCGCACCAGGCCAGTAAATAAACTATCCTCTTTATTTTTTGAGCTCTTCTATCTGTTTTTTAAGGGCCGCGTTCTCCTCCTGCAGCTTTACATTCTCCTCGAACATTTTCATAAACTCATCTCCAAGTGCTTTTTCAGAATCCTCAGATTTATTCTGAAGCATTCCTTTTTCGTCCTCACATTTTTTTATAGCTTCCTTGAGAGAAGCAATTTGCTTGTCTTTGAGTGCTATGGTTTTCTGTAAGTCGGCACTTACCAGCCTGGCTTGTTTTTCATTTGCATCCTGCTGTTTGGCACACCCGCAAATTAAAACGGCCAAACCTATACAAAATGCCAAAAACACAATCTGTCGAACTTCCCTTTTCATTTACTTATCCTTTCAATCTGTTGATTATTCATTTTTATCATCTAATGTGTTCAATCAAATTCTCTCAAGGCCAGATCGGAAGAG
>JBFZBH010000134.1:0-4978 GCA_041308525.1 Phycisphaerae bacterium
TTATAAGCAGACCTGCGCTGCATGCACTGCGGCTGGAATTTACGCACCCATCAACTGGAAAACTCGTAAGTTTCGAAGCCCCCATTCCTGATGATATGCAAAACCTCCTTAATATGCTCCGCCAATTCCGCAAAAAATAATTTTTTTTTCACAGGCCGCTGTTGCGTAAGAAGCGGCTATTGTTATTTTTATAGGTATTGAATCTGGAGCGGGTTTTTGAGGGGATGTCTTTTATTTCTATCTTTCCCGGCGATGCTTTTTTAGGTTTGAATTTGGGCTTTGGCTGGCTGCCTTTTTGCAGCAGCAATATCGCCTTGCCGCATACGTTTCTTGTGTTGTTGCTTGAGCTGTTTAGTCCCTCCTCCAAAAGGGCCAGTGACAATTTTTTCATTCTGCCCTGCATTCTTCGCAGGCCGTAGGCAGCGGCTGTTTTTGTAATCCGGGAGGTATTGCCAAACATCGCCTCTCTGAGGATATCGAGTCCGTCTTCCTGCATCCAGGCAAGCTTAAAGGCTGCACGGCGGGCCGCTGAAATGTCTTCGCAATATAATTTGGTCCTAAGCTGGTCGAGAAGCTCTACAGCCTGCTGATTTTTTTCCCTGCCGGAAGGTTTTCTCTTCTCCAGCTTCACAAGGTCACCCTCTTTGAAAACTCATTTTGTTTTATGGATTCAATCATACCGCTTTTTTGGAAAAAAATTCAAGGATGTGATATTTGTGCGTGCCCTCTGCCAAAACATTACACTCCATTGTTAATACGGGGTGAAGGGGCAGCTTCTTCTAATCTCTGCCCCTACACCCACCTCCTAACACCACCCTACTCCATAAAACCAAACTTATACTGCCCAAACAGATGAACCTAAGTTCCTCTGCTCGTGCATTAATTGTAATCCTAACTCTTTGAAAGACCAATGCAAGAGGAATTTTTCAAAAAAATAAAAAATTTTTTATCAATTATTTGAGCCTTTTGAGCCCTTTATGATCCATTAAATACAGGATTTTTGAAAAAAGATAAGGCGTTGATTCAATTTGAAGTCTTTGAATGAATTTAATCTTCGGGCAGTTTGGCAAGGTCGGCTTCGGAGCCGGCTATCATTAAGATATCGTCCTGGTAAATGACTGTATTCGGAAGCGGAACGCTGATAATACCGCTTTCGGTGCCTTCTTCTGTCCTTTTGTCCCAGGCGCCTACGCCCCTTTTGATTGCGATAAGATTGACATCGTACTTCTGGCGAAGCTCCAGCTCCCTGACGGTCTTGCCGTCGAAGCTGGGCGGTGCCTTTACGCTCGCTATGCTGTAGCCCGGCGCAAAATCGATTTTTTCCGTAATATGCGGCGCAAGCAGCTTATATGACCACCTCTGTGCCGATTCGATTTCCGGATAAATTACCTCCGTTGCACCGATTTTAGAAAAGACCTGTCCTGCGATAAGGTCCTCAGCCCTCGTATAAATATTCTGGACACCCATCTGCTTTAAGTTCACAACGGTAAGGACTGCCGCCTCGAAACCGCTGCCTGTTCCCTGTCCGATGCTTACAATCGCAACATCGACCGTATCAATACCCTGGGCCTTCAGCGCCTCTTCCTCAGTGCTGTCGAGCCGCACAGCGAGGCTGACCTGGTCGCGAATGAGGTCAACCTCCTCTCTGTTTTTATCTATTGCAATAACCTCCGCCCCGCTCATCGAAAGAGCAATGGCCAGCTTCCTGCCGAACATCCCAAGCCCTATTACCGCAAATCGCCTCATAAATTCACTCCTTTACCCGACCATAATCGCCTCGGTCGGGTAATTATAACGGGCCGGCCTTTCTTCAAACGTCAGTGCTGCCAGAAGCGTAAGCGGCCCCAATCTTCCTATCAGCATCAGTGCTATGATAACCAACTTTCCTGCAGTTGTCAAAGACGCTGTTATGCCCGTCGAAAGCCCCACCGTCCCCATTGCCGAGCCGGCCTCGAAGCCGATGTCCATCATCGCAAAATCGCTTGCCCGCTCCGTTACCGAAAGTGCCAATGTTCCTGCTAATTGCACCGCTGTATATAGAAGCATGATAGTTATGGCCCTTCCGACAATCTCCAGGCGAATCGAGCGTTTGAACATTTCGACATCCTGCCGTTTTCTTAGTGCCGCTATCGCCGTCATTATCACCACAGCAAATGTTACCGTCTTGATGCCGCCTGCCGTCCCGCCGGGCGAGCCTCCTATCCACATAAGCACAATCATTATCAGCTTGCTCGCGCCGGACATCGCCTTTATATTGATGGTATTGAAGCCTGCTGTCCTGGCCGTTACCGACTGAAACAGCGCATCGAGAATGCCTGTTTCCTGATTCGGGTCTTCTTTTATGGAATATTTATCGAATATAAAGATAAATAAAGTCCCGAAAACAATCAGAAGGATTGTTGCCGTTATCGCAATTTTGCTTTGCAGCCGAATCTTCTTGTGCGCGGCAACCGCTGAAACCGTAACCTCTTTCCTGAATATGCTCTTTATCTTCTCGACTGATACATCGAAGATATTATACAGGACGCTGAATCCTATGCCCCCAAGAACTATCAGCGGGCATATCACAAGAAATACGCCGTAGCTTTTGCTGTACTGGACCAGATTATCGCTGATAAGGCCCAGTCCCGCATTACAGAATGCGCTCACCGAATGAAAAATGCTGTAGAACCACTTGTCGTTAATATCCCCCGTCCAGGTCGGCACCTTGTCCCACATCGGGAACAGACAAACCGCCCCGATGCCCTCGATAAGCACCGTTGCGGCAAAGATAAAAGCTATCATTTTATTTATGGTGCTTAGTGTCTCCGAGCTGAGCAAATCCTGCATCGCCACCGATTCGCGCAGGGTGAACGCCTGCCGCAGCAGCAGGGCAAATATCGCTCCGAATATGACTATGCCTAATCCGCCCAATTGAATCAAAGAAAGAATAACAAGCTGCCCCATCATGGTAAAATCCCTGCCCGTATCTTTCACCGTAAGGCCCGTCACACAGGTGGACGTCGTCGCCGTGAACAGCGCATCTACGAAACCAACCCTCTCGCCCGTGCTCGATTTCGGAAGCATCAAAAATCCGGCACCCACCAGGATTAAGATAAGGAAACTTGTAATCAGCATCCGTGTCGGATTTCTGCCGGATGAAGCGAGGTCAATGACCGTTCGCCCGACTTTGCTGATTATCTGCAGGACCAAATAAATCCCGACAGCAATGTGACGTATGTCCTCGGGCCGGTCTTTGCCGAACCAGTGGCCAGAGCCAATTACAAATATTCCAACAATCACAAGCAGCGGAAATTCGAACCAGTTGTTCCTTATATATTCTCTTTTAGAAGCTGAGTTAAAGAAACGCACCACCTTTTCTAAAATGAAAAAGCCAAGCAATGCATACTGGGCGCCGTAAAGGAGATGTTTCAGTAAAAGGGGATCCTCGAAACCAAACAAACAGACAAAAGTTGCAGCCACAAATGCTGCTGCTATCCCGTTTAGAACTATTAAAGACCTCTCAAGAGGCTTGTTTTTGAACTCTATTCTCATATTTTTTGAAGCATTAGATTACCCGCACAATCGATAATTGTCAAACCAAAAACAATACTGCTTTCTAACGGTTCGATATGTCATCTTCCGTGACTTTCTGAAAGAAAATAATAATTTTTCCGCATGAAACCTGATTTAAATCACTATTGTTTGACATAGCAGCCGTCAGACAGTATCATTTGTTAATTCCTTGCATATTTTTTCGAAAAAGGAGCAGAAAATGTTTTCGCCGCAATCTTTTATGGAACGCAGAAACCGTTTGAAAAAGGAGGTTGCAAAAGGCCTCATTCTCTTTCTCGGCAATGATGAGAGTTCATCGACCTACCCCGATAACCATTACCCGTTCACGCAGGATGCCTCATTTCTTTATTTTTACGGTCTGGATTTTCCATCTCTTGCGGCTGTTATCGATATAGATAACGATTTGGAAATTGTCTTCGGAGACGACCCGACAATCGACCAGATTGTCTGGACCGGCAGGCAATTGTCGCTTAGCGAAAAATGCCAAAGGGCCGGAATAAATCACACAGCTGGCCTTTCGAAACTTGCCGGTGTTCTGAAAAAAGCCATCCGTCAGAAAAGAAAAATAAATTTCTTACCCCCCTATCGGGCAGAACATTTGATAAAACTGGAAAAGCTCCTCGGCATTCATCATTCTAAAGTGCACAAACAGGCATCGAAGAAGTTAATCAGCGCCGTTGTCGCTCAGCGTGAAATAAAATCTCCAGAAGAAATCGACCAGATTCAGCAGGCAATCGATATCTCTCGCGAAATGCAGCTTGCGGCATTCAGAGCATCGAAGCCGGGAGTGTATGAGCGTGAAATCGCCGGCCTGATGGAAGGCATCGCCATCGCAAAAGGCGGCCGCCTTGCCTTCACAACAATTTTTTCTGTCCACGGCGAAACACTGCACAATCCGTTTTACAACAACCTTATGAAGGCAGGCAATATGGCTGTCAATGATTCAGGGGCAGAATCCTCTTTGCACTATGCTGCTGACATCACAAGGACAATCCCCATCGGTGGAAAATTTTCCCGGACGCAGGCGGAAGTTTACAACATAGTCTTCACAGCGCAGAAGAAGGCAATTGAAGCAGTCAAGCCGGGTGTTGAATTTCGGCAGGTCCATCTGCTTGCCTGCAGGACACTCGCCGAAGGATTGAAAAATATCGGCCTGATGAAGGGCAATCTCGATGATGCTGTTGACAAAGGTGCGCACGCATTGTTTTTCCAGTGCGGCACAGGACACAATCTCGGTCTTGATGTCCACGATATGGAAGGCCTCGGCGAAGATTTCGTCGGTTATACGGACACAATTAAGAGAAATCCCCAGTTCGGCATCCGTTCGCTTCGGCTGGCAAAGAAAGTTTTACCCGGCTTTGTCGTAACGGTCGAGCCGGGAATTTATCTGATACCGGAGCTGATTGACCAGTGGAAAGCAAAA
>JBFZBH010000135.1:0-4919 GCA_041308525.1 Phycisphaerae bacterium
CGAAAGTAACCCGGAACCTGTTACGATGTTCACAATCAGCAGTAAAAATGAGCAAGGTATGTCGCTGGTTATGAAGGCAAAAGAAAACGAGTTTGATGCCGAGCTGGCACAACTCAGCGGCAAGCTGATGGATCTGATTGATGAAGGCAGATTCCTCAGGCGTCATGACCCCAAGCTGATAGTCGATCAGATAAAGCAGCTCAGCAGCGACAGCCCGCGAGCTCAGTCAGCAGCTGTAAAACGCCTTCAGGATGCCGGTGAATACGCAATAATGTATATAGCGGATGCCTTGAACGATTCTGACCGCAAGAGCGAGTGGCCGAACATCGTCGGAACTCTGCCTAAAATCGGCAAAGAAGCCGTTCGGCCCCTTACGACACTTTTACAAACCGATAACCTGATGATAAAGGCGAACGTAATAACCGCTCTTGGCGAGCTTGAATATCCGCATTCCCTTCCTTATCTTAAATATATTATCGAAAAAGAAGACTCTGCAGAACTTAGAAAACTGGCATCTGAAAGTCTTATACGCATTAATCCCGATGCATTGAGGCTTTCGGCTGCGCAACTCTTTTATGCTTCGGGAGAAGATTATTATTACCATATAAATTCTCTTCAGCCCCCGCAGGACGCCAACTTTGCGAATATATGGTTCTGGGATTCTAATTCTCAGCGTCTTAAAAGAGTTGAGGTTGACAAAAGCTATTTCAACGAGCTTATGGCGATGCGCTGCTGCGAATGGGCCTTGAAGGCAGACCCGTCATTCGGGCAATCAATCGGGTTATGGATTGCTTCTTTCTTTAAGTCAGAATCAACAGGAATCGCAATGCCTGAATATTTCGGCGCTGACCATCCTGATGCACTGACTTACGCGACGACTGCCGGCCCGGAATATCTTCATCAGGCTCTTGCACGTGCAGTCAAGGATAATGATGCTTATGTTGCACTTGCCTCGATTGAAGGGCTTGCTGTTACAGCCGGTGAAAAATCGCTGCTGTATCGTTTAGGTGTGGCACAGCCTCTTATTCAGGCCCTTTCGTTTAAGGACAGGGCCGTAAGATTCAGTGCTGCGATAACTATAGCAACTGCAGGTCCAATTCAGAATTTTGCTGAAAGCAAACTGGTAACCGACAATCTGTCTGAGGCGCTAGATCAAAATCCTGCCGGCAATTCAGTATCAGAAAGTTGGACTCAGCCTTTAGCCGATAGTTATGCAATCCGCTCAGCTATGGCTATGTTGAAACTGGCAGAGACCCGCAATATGGTTGTAAGCCTTGCTGGTGCCCAAAGCTCGCTCATAAACGCGACAAAAGACAGGCGAAATGAGCTTCAGGTCCTTGCAGGCCAGGTCCTTGCATATCTCAACAGCCCGGATGCCCAGCGTTCGATAGCTGCTATGGCACTGAATCCGGCAAATCCTATGGAAGTTCGCAAACAGGCATTTAATTCTCTTTCTCAGTCAGCAAAAATTAATGCCAGTCTTCTCGATAATGAATCCATAGATGCGATTTATGGACTTTTAAGCTCGCCTGATACACCCGCAGAACTCCGAAGTGCCGCAGCAGCTGCCTATGGCGCTCTGAATCTTCCGAGCCAGAAGGTCAAGGATTTGATTCTAAGCCAGTCAAAAAGCTGATTAGTCTGTAATCACCGACTGAAAATATAAAAGATGTTTAAAGGGACAGATATGATATCTGTCCACCTAATATTTATATTTACACTTCTAAGGATACCTGAAATTGTACTCAAGGGTAACTGACGAAATAAAAAGATAATCCCCCTGTATACATACCAGCCAAGAAAACAAACCAGCAACTTGCATAAGCTCATATCTATTTTCATTGTCAAAGTGCTGCACAAAAATTAAAATCAATGAGCATATCGGCATTGACTATTTTTTTCAGTTTTGGTAGCATCTGGTTTTCTTTTTTATAAGAAAAAGTGTGTTAATTTAGCCAAGGAGGCTTAATAATGAAGTTCAGCAGGATAATAACGGCTGTCGATTCGCATACCGAAGGCGAACCGGCAAGGGTCGTTATCGGGGGAGCAGTACCGTTCATACCCGGCAAAACAATGTTCGAAAAAAGGCTCTGGTGCATAAAGAACATGGATAACTTCAGAACGATGCTTATGTATGAGCCAAGGGGGCACAGTGCGATGTCCGGCTCGATTGTAATGGAGCCGACAACACCCCAGGCCGACATCGGAGTTTTATTCATAGAGGTAAGCGGCTGGCTGCCGATGTGTGGTCACGGGACAATTGCTACCTGTACTGTGCTGGTGGAAACCGGGATCATTGAAGCAAAGGAGCCGGTGACAAAATTTACGCTCGACACCCCCGCCGGTCTGGTGAAGGCCGAGGTAGAGGTAAAAGACGGCAAGGCAAAAAAGGTCACAATAAAGAACATCCCCTCTTTCCTTTATAAATCCGATGTTGAGGTTGATGTGCCAACTATCGGCAAGATAAAGCTCGATATCGCTTACGGTGGTAATTTCTATGCGATACTCGATGCGAAGGATGTGGGTTTAGAGGTTAAGCCGGAACATAATAACGAACTGATAGAATCGGGCAGGAAAATAAGAGTCGCCCTTAATGAGCAGGTTAAAGTTGTGCATCCGGAAAATCCCAAGATAGATTTCTGCTCGCACGTTCGCTTCCTCGGCCCGACAAAATTGTCCAAGGTTGGAACGCGAAATGCCGTTATTTACGGCCCCGGCCAGATTGACCGCTCTCCCTGCGGAACAGGCACAAGCGCAGAAGTCGCTATGAATTATGCAAAAGGTAAACTGAAACTGAATCAGGAATTTGTCAGTGAAAGTATTATCGGCAGCCACTTTGTCGCAAAAGCTGTCGAGGAAACAAAAGTAGCAGATATAAAGGCAATAATTCCGGCTATTACGGGCAGGGCCTGGGTTTTGGGGATTCAGCAGTTTGTTCTCGACCCTGATGACCCGTTTCCAAATGGTTTTTATCTCGGCCCTAAAGACCCGAAATACGGAGGCATATAATTAGTCGCTGGTCGCTATCTAAAGGAAATGAGTTAGAATTGATCAATTTAAGAAGAATAAGTATGAAAAAGTCTATTCCAGCATTAGTAATTTTAGTTTTGTTAAATTCTTTATCGGCCTACGGCAGCATCGATTTCGATGAATACTTCATCGATAAAACAATGAGAATAGATTATTACCAGACCGGAGACAGCGACGAGCTTACAATTACAATTGACCAAATCTATAAGCAAGGAAGCTGGGCAGGAAATCCTGATAAAACGATACAGACGGTTGAGAACGGCTCTGAGTGCGTCAAAATTTACAGCGTCGCCACAAACGAGCTTATTTATTCCAGATGCCTGAGCAGCATCTATTCTGAGTATAAAACCACTATACCCGCGAAACGCAATGTTAAAAAAACATATCTCGAATCAGCTCTGGTTCCATATCCCAAGAAACCTGTCTATTTTGTATTCGAGGAAAGAGACAGGCAAAATTTTCTGTATCCTGTATTCAGGGAAAAAATTGACCCGGCAGATCCCAACATTATAAAAGATAAGCCAAATAAAAACGACAAGTTCGAAAAGATATTAGATAACGGAGACCCTCACAACAAAGTCGATATGGCTTTTATCGCAGAAGGATATACTGAAGGAGAATGGGAAAAATTCGTAAAAGATGTAAACCGTTATGCGGAAGTGCTTTTCACGGTAGAGCCTTTTAAGAGCAGCAAAGACAAATTCAACATCTATGCTGTCTTCAGGCCGTCATCAGACAGAGGTGTAGATGAACCGAGAGAAGGACTCTTCAGAAATACCGTTTTAAGCGCTGCATATAATGCATTAGCGCTCGACCGCTACCTTCTCGTCGATGACCTAAAAGCAATGCATGATGTCGCATCAAGTGTACCCTACGATTTTCTCATCGTGCTGGCAAACACCAGCCGTTACGGCGGCGGCGGAATATATAACAACTACACAATTTTCACATCCGACAATAACAGGAGCGAATCAATATTCCTCCACGAGTTTGGTCACGGCTTCGGCGGCCTTGCTGATGAATATTACGGTGCGACGGTTTCTTATGATGAATTTTACGCCCCCGGTGTTGAGCCTCTGGAAGCAAACATTACCGCCCTGCTTGACCCGAATAACGTCAAGTGGAAAAACCTTCTAACTCCGGGCATACCGGTTCCGACCCCGTGGGGAAAAGAAGAAACTGAGGCGCTGCAGGCCGAAAGGCAGGAAAACAGCAGAAAAATTAGGGAGGATATCGCACGTTTGGAAAAGGAAGGCGAATCTGAGGAAAATATTGGGAAAATAAGGTCGGAATTTTCCGCAAGGAATAAAGAAATTGACAGAAAAATTCGTGAAATACGTGAAAAATATCAGGAAATGTATAAAGGTAAAATAGGCGTTTTCGAGGGCGCAGGCTACAGTTCAAAAGGACTGTACCGTTCGGAAGTAGTCGGTGGAGTATCATCTGGAACAAGATACGGCTACGGCCTGGTAAGCGAAGATGCGATACGAAAGGTAATTGAGCATTTCAGCGATTAGATTTTTAAGGTTACAGAAAAATGAGAATCACGGAACATCCGATACTTGGAAAGCTCGAGGCAAAAGCCACTGTAAAAATCGAAGTGGATGGTAAATATATCGATGCTGTTGATGGTGAGCCAATCGCAGCGGCTTTAATCGCAGCAGGCAAAAGTGTCTTTCGCTACACAAGAAAAAGACACGAACCGAGAGGCATTTTTTGCGCAATCGGACAATGCACAGACTGTATGATGACCGTCGATGGCGTGCCCAATGTAAGGACCTGCATTACTCCGGTAAGAGAAGGTATGAAGATTTTGACGCAGGAAGGCTCTTACACAGAAAGGACAGCTTAGAAATGAGAGAAGTGGAATTAGCAGTTGTCGGAGCCGG
>JBFZBH010000136.1:0-4944 GCA_041308525.1 Phycisphaerae bacterium
CGCCCGCCATGGGCCGGAGCGGGTCATGTGCGGCATGCTATGTGCCGGAAAGCGCGAGGGTGTTTCATTTGATAGGCCGGCCGGATCAGACACGGCATATTGTGATGAAAAATAAACAGGCGGTGATTTCACCGAGCTGGTCGATTCACAGCGGCGTGGGCACGAGCGCATATAGTTTTTGCTGGGGAATGGGCGGAGAGAACCAGGCATTCGATGATATGGACAATTTAACGATAGACCAGATTCGATAGAGACAGAAGGAAAAAAATATGATTTTAGATAGGTTTAAACTGGATAGCAAGGTCGCGATAGTTACCGGCTCTGCAAGGGGACTGGGTCAGGCGATGGCAATTGGATTGGCTGAAGCAGGAGCCAATATTGCGCTGACAGATGTCCTTGATATGTCTGAAAGTAAAGGACAGATTGAAAAGCTGGGGCGAAGATGTATTACGATTAAGGCAGACCTGAGTAAAAAGGAAAGTATAAATGTTATTATTAAACAGACAGTCGAACAACTTGGCGGAATAGATATTTTACTTAACGATGCTGGGATTATCCGGCGGGCACCTCTGCTGGAGTTCAGCGAGAAAGATTGGGATGATGTGATGAATGTCAATATAAAGGCACTTTTTTTTCTCAGCCAGGCGGCAGCGAGGGTAATGATAGAGCAAAAAAGGGGAGGGAAGATAATCAACATCGCATCTCTGCTAAGTTTTCAAGGCGGAATACTTGTGCCATCTTATACGGCTTCTAAAAGCGCGGTAATGGGATTGACACGACTGATGGCCAATGAGCTTGCACCACATAAAATTAATGTCAATGCGATTGCACCCGGATATATGGCGACGGAAAATACCAAAGCACTTCGAGAGGACCAGCAGCGGAACAAGGCAATATTAGAGCGAATTCCATCGGGTCGATGGGGAGTGCCCCAGGACCTGCAGGGAGCAGCCGTATTTTTAGCATCGGCGTCATCGGATTATATGAATGGATTCACTGTAGCTATCGATGGGGGCTGGCTGGCAAGATAAAGAATAATAAGATAATAGGTAATACAATGTCTATAATAAAACTAAAACCGGAAAATGTATGCAAATATGATATCCTTTCGCTGGGCGAGATTATGATTCGGCTGGACCCCGGCGAGGAAAGGATTCATACAACGCGGCAGTTCAGAGTCTGGGAAGGCGGAGGGGAATACAATGTTGCACGCGGCTTAAAGCGATGTTTCGGAAAAAGGGCGGCTGTTGTTACAGCGATTGCCGATAATCCTGTAGGAAGACTGCTGGAAGATTTGCTTTTTCAGGGAGGCGTAAGCTTAGAATATGTTAAGTGGATGCCCTTCGATGGAATCGGCAGGAAGTGCCGCGTGGGGCTGAATTTTACCGAACGAGGATATGGGGTAAGAGCAGCGGTTGGGTGTTCTGACCGGGCGAACAGTGCAGCATCGCAGATAAAAAAAGGTGATATAGACTGGGACAAGATTTTCGGTAAAGACGGAATCCGATGGTTTCATACAGGCGGTATTTTTGCGGGTCTATCTGTAAATACAGCCGATGTTATAATCGAGGCGATGATGGCTGCCAAGAAATACGGAACGGTCATTTCCTATGACATAAATTATCGAGCTTCACTGTGGAGCGATATCGGGGGGAAAGAAAAGGCAATGGAAGTGAACAAGGCCATTGCACCTTTGGTTGATGTGATGATAGGAAACGAGGAGGATTTTTCTGCTGCCCTGGGATTTGATGTAGAAGGCCTTGATGAAGGATGTTCCAAAATTGATGCGGCGAATTTCAAAAAAATGATTATTAAGGTCGTAAAAGCTTTTCCGAATCTTAAGGCTGTCGCAACGACTCTGAGGAATGCAAAGACTGCCACGAAGAACGACTGGGGAGCTGTACTGTATTCAGATGGGAAATTTTACGATGCGCAGCTTTGCGAGGACCTCGAAATTCTGGACCGCATCGGCGGCGGCGATAGTTTCGCCTCGGGTTTAATCTATGGTATTATGGAAGGGAAATCACCGCAGGATGCAGTTGAATACGGCGCTGCACACGGTGCACTTGCGATGACGACACCGGGTGACACGACGACGGCAAGTTTGAAGGAAGTCGAACGAGTAATGAAGGGTAAAACCGCAAGAATCAGCAGGTGAATGTATGGTTCGCATGATGATAATTTTGGCAGGTATATTAACTTTAGGGATTTCCTGCTTTGCCGAGGCAAGGAGTGATGTAAAAGTGCTGCGGCTTGCACATGGACTGAACACAAAACATCCGGTACATAAGGGGATGGTTTATATGGCTGAGCAGGTGGAGAAAAAGTCCGGCGGGAAAATGAAGGTAGATATTTTCCCGAACGAACAGCTCGGCAACGAGAAGGAGTGTCTTGAATCAGTTCAGTTAGGCTATCTTGCAATGACAAAGGTATCATCCGGCGTGATGGAAGCGTTCGTGCCGGAATATAAGATATTCGGGATTCCCTATCTTTTCAGGGATTCGGAACATTTCTGGGCGGTATGCAAAGGTCCTATCGGCAAAGAACTTTTGGCTGCCGGAGAACCTAAACGGTTAAAGGGTCTATGTTATTACGATGCCGGAGCACGAAGCTTTTATGCGAAGAAACCGATCAATAGCCCGGCTGACTTGAGTGCCGATGCAATTACCCTAAAGGTCAGGGTGATGGGCAGCCCAATGTCATTCGAAATGATTTCTACAATGGGAGGCTCACCTACCACAATTCCGTGGGGAGAGCTTTATTCTGCACTTGACCAGGGTGTAATAGATGCGGCTGAGAACAATCCACCTTCACTTTTAACCTCTGGACATTATGAGATATGCAAATTTTACAGTCTTGATGAACATACACGTCTGCCGGACATTCTGATTATCAGCACAAGAGTGTGGGCAGAGCTTACGAGCGAGCAGCAGGGGATACTTCAGGAGGCAATCGATGAATCGGTTGAATATCAGCGTAAAATATGGAAGGAGTCCGAAGAGGAATCTTACGATGTTTTCAGGAAAAAAGGCGTTCAGATTATCTATCCGGACAAAGAACCTTTCATTAAAGCTGTTCAGCCGATGTGGGACAAATACAAAAAGGATTCATTGGGTGTTTTGATAGAGAGGATTGTGCAGGTAAAAGTAAATGCTTAGACAGATAAAAAAAACTTTGGATAAAATTCTGGAAACAGTAGTAATTGTTTGTATGGCGTTACTTGTTTTGGATGTTCTATGGGAGGTTTTCACACGGCAGGTACTGGATAATCCAAGCAAGCGGACAGAGGAGCTTGCGACATTTTTACTTATGTGGGTAGCTCTTCTGGGTGCGGCGGTGGCGCTGGGCCTTGGAGGACATCTGGGAATCGATTACTTTGTAGGAAAAATATCGAAGGGGAAACGGACATTCATTGAAATAATTGTCTTTTTGCTGATTTTCCTGTTTGCAGGCTATGTTATGTTTTACGGAGGGATCGACCTAGTAACAAGCACGTTTATGCTCGGGCAGGTCTCGCCGGCATGGCAAATCAAGATGGGATATGTTTATCTGGCAGTTCCAGTCAGCGGTTTTTTTATGGTCATATACAGCTTTTTGGGAATGTGTGAGCGAATCAAGTCGTTTTATAACGGGGAGAGCAGCTGATGGAGATGCCTATCATTGTGCTGGCTGCAAGCTTCGCTCTGTTTCTATGGATGAACGTGCCGGTGGCGTATGCGATGGGAATATCAACGACGCTCGCATTTTTGCTGTTGGGACTGCCTGCAGCGACAGCGGTTGCGCACAATATAGCAACAGGGATAGACAGCTTCACACTTCTTGCGATTCCATTTTTTGTTTTATCAGGTCTTCTGATGGAGCGAGGGGGGATTGCGCGGAGGCTGATTGATTTTGCAAATGTTCTTGTAGGACGATTCAAGGGTGGTTTAGCGCTTGTCAATATAATGACGTGTATGTTATTCGGCTCGATATCAGGTTCTGCAGCAGCGGCTGTTTCATCCATCGGGGGATTTATGATTCCGCTGATGAATAAAAAAGGATATGACCGTGACTTCAACACATCGGTAACAATAACAGCAGCAACAACAGGATTATTGATTCCTCCGAGCAATGTTATGATCGTATATTCTCTGGCAACCGGCGGAATGGTTTCAATAGCTGCATTGTTTATTGCAGGAGTTTTTCCGGGCATCCTTGTCGGAGTTGGATTGATGATAGTAAGTTCAATCATATCCATAAAGCATAATTACGGGAAGGGTGAAGGTGTGGAATTTGCAGGAGCAGTAAAAAGATTTTTCTCTGCAATACCTGCACTGCTTTTGATTGTCATAGTAATCGGAGGGATTCTGGCCGGCTGGTTTACGGCAACAGAAGGTTCGGCAGTTGCAGTGGCGTGGTCATTTATACTTGCAGTTTTTTTGTATCGTGAGGTAAAGATTTCCGACCTGCCTAAGATTCTGCTTCAGTGCGGGGTGACGACATCGATTGTTTTTATGCTTATCGGGACGAGCATGGCAATGAGCTGGGTGTTTGCAGCGCAAAATGTCCCTCAGAACATAAGCGAGGCTCTGCTGGGATTAACGAACAATAAAATTATAATTCTTCTTTTGATAAACATAATCCTTCTGATCGTCGGATGTTTTATGGATATGACGCCGGCGGTACTGATATTTACGCCGATATTTCTGCCGATTGTCCAGGGGCTTGGAGTTGAACCGCTGCATTTCGGAATAATAATGATTATGAACCTTTGTATAGGCCTGTGCACACCGCCAGTTGGGACGTGTCTGTTTCTTGGATGCGGGATTGGCCAGACGACTGTAACGAATGTGATGCGAAAAATTATACCTTTTTATATCTCGATGATTATTACCTTGCTGATATGCACTTATACCGAAGGATTCAGTATGTGGCTGCCTAAATTTCTGAATTTAATTTCAGACT
>JBFZBH010000137.1:0-4935 GCA_041308525.1 Phycisphaerae bacterium
AGCCACGCAGTAGCAGATAAGAATTATCTTCATGATTGTTTGCCTAAGTGACTGTGTAAAATCCTGATTTTTTGTACTTTAGGATCAATACCGGAAGATAAAATTTGTGGCGGCAAGTGAGCAGAGCAGTGGCTACTTGAATCTGGTTAGGCAGTGTTTAAGGGTTTGCGCTAATCTAGCAAAGAAAATGTGATAGCGAAACTTTCTGAAGGTGAAGGTATTTTTACCGCAATCAATTGCCTGTTTGATTTTCTCATTAGCGAAGTGAGCATTTCCAATTTTTAGATAGAGGTGCGCTAGCTCCACGAGCGCAGCTTTATGTTTTGGATTAAATTTAACGGCACTGAGAAGAAATTCTTTGGCAATATTAAGTTGGCCTTTAAGGATATTCACACAGCCCAGATAATAAAAAGCTTCTGCATTTGAATTGTCCAGCTCGAGAGTTTTAATAAGGCACTTTGTCGCAAAGTCAAGCTCATTGAACTGCAGGAATATGGATGCCATTGATAGAAGAACGCTCGGATTTTCCGGTTCAAGCTGTAATTCAGATGCAAGGTAGGGAAGAGCCTTTTGGGGCAGGTTGTCTGCCAAGAGGCATAATGCGAGTCGATAGCGGGGACCCTGAAGGGCCGGATTGCCTTCTATGGCCAGTCTGAATAATTCAACTGCCTTTGTGTAATTACGTTCATTAAAAGCAATCTCCCCGAGATAAAAATGGGCTGAGGCGCAATCTCCATCTAATTCGAGCATCCTGTTGAATTTTTCCTGTGCCTGTTCGATATGTCCGTTCTGCATTAGAAAGATTCCGAAATCAAGAAGAACGTCCTTGTCGGCAGGATTTTTTTTCAGTTCAGCCAGAAAATATTTTCGAGCATTTGAAATGTCACCATCCATCCAGTAGGCCTGGGCGATTCGAAAATTAATCTGCGGATGGGTAGGCTCGAGCTGGGCGGTTTTTTGCCAGCAAAAGACTGCTTTTTTATACTGCTGGCGGACAAACAGACTGTTGCCGATGTTGTAGAAGCACAATGCACAATCAGGATTTATCTGCTGGGCTATGTAAAACATCTTTTCGGCAAGTTCGTGCATATTCATTTCTGTATAGGTGATTATTCTGTTGCAATATGATGGTTCGAAATCAGGGTCAATTGATTCGATTTGCTCGAACGTTTGAATTGCCAAATCATAAAGCCCCAGCCTCGTATAATCCACTGCCAAAGAATTCAGTATCTCTGTATCGTCGGGATTAAGCTGAAGGGCGATTTCAAATTCATGAATTGCATCATCGAACCGGCCTGCAGCATCGAGTGCGAGGGCCTTATTGAAATGCCAGGCGCTGTTTGCAGGATTAATTTCGAGGGCCTTATCGATTTCTTTTATGGCGTTCTGGATTTTGCCGTTTTCATAAAGCTCGAAGGCCTTCATGGCCTGCTGCTCAGCCTGGTCAAATGAATCATACATTGTATCTTCGAATTCCATCGTTACAGCGTCCTTAGAAATCTGCAAATTTAATACTTCCCTGAGGGTTATCGTTTAACATTTACCTTCGAGTTAGTGCATTCCCGCGCGGCTAAAAGTTTTTTAAATACCGAAAATATTTTTTATATTTGTGTTTGCAACCCCTTGATATTGCAGCACTTAATGATGTTCCATAGTTTAATTTGGTAAACGAGGCTGTTAGTATGAATAGTTTTTCTGGAAAGAAAGACTTATTAGTCTTATAATATTTGAAACTCAGTGCGGATTCTAAAAAACACGGGAATTAATCAGGCCCGGAGCAGTAAAATTTTTGGAGAGATTTAAAAATGGTAAAAGAAATAAAAGGACAAATGACAGCCGGCAAGGGCAAATATGGAATCGTTGTCAGCCGGTTCAATGAGTTTGTTACAGACCAGCTGTTATGCGGAGCAATAGATTGCCTTCAGCGGCACGGTGCTGCTGATGAGCAGATAACTGTTGTGCGTGTGCCGGGAATTTGTGAAATTACACAGGCTGCGAAAAAGCTGGCGATGAGCGGCAAATTTGCGGCTGTTTTATGCCTTGGGGCTGCGATACGGGGACAAACCGACCATTATGATTATGTTTGCCAGCAGGCTGTCCGCGGTATCGCACAGATTAATTTCCAGACAGATGTTCCGACTATATTCGGGATAATTACCTGCGATTCACTTGAGCAGGCTATTGAGCGGGCAGGAACAAAGAAAGGCAATGCTGGTGCTGATGCAGCAAGGTCGGCTATCGAAATGGTAAATGTTCTCAAACAGTTGTGATTACATTGTTCGGCCGGCCAATTTGCCGGACCGCAAGGATACTGATATAAATAATTGGGGTCAGCAGGTGGACAAGAGGACGCGGGCCAGAGAACTGGCTATGCAGGCACTTTATCAGCTCGACGTGCAGGGACTAAATCTGTTCTCGAGAATCGACCAGTTTTTTATCGACAGCGACCCTGAAAGAGCTTGTTATGAGCTTGCAATGAAGTGGTGCAAGGAAACCTGGGAGAATCTTGCGGAATGTGATAATCTGATTACCGCTTCAACCAGGGAGTGGAGCCTGCCGAGATTGTCACTGGTTGATAAGAGCATTTTGAGGCTTGCGGTTTATCAATTAAAATTTTGTTGCGATATACCGCCGAAAGTAGTAATTAATGAGGCAATAGAGCTTGCGAAGAAATACAGCTCTGATAAGTCGCCGGCTTTTATAAATGGTGTTCTGGATGCTGTTCTTGGCAAGCTTGCGGAACGAAAGAAGTGAAGTTTTAGAGGTGGAAGGAATTTCCGGAACGCAGTAAGAATTTCCTGCATCGAAACGGTAAAAGGAAATGAGAAAGATAGCGGTATTAAATCAAAAAGGGGGAGTTGGCAAAACAACGACGGTTGTCAATATCGCTGCAGCGCTGGCAGCGATGGGTTTGAAGGTGGCAGCAGTTGACCTCGACCCCCAGTCGCACCTGACAATACATCTTGGCATAGATAACGGGCACATCGCAAACTCTTCCTATTCGGTCCTTACGCAGTCCGCTACTTTCGAGGAATCGGTTATGCTTACAAGGCCCAACCTTTGGGTGCTGCCTGCTACAATAGATTTGGTTGGGGCTGAAAGCGAGCTTGTAAGCGTCGTGGGAAGAGAGACAATATTTCGAGAGTCCCTTGCAGCCGTGGAGGACAAATTCGATTATGTTTTAGTCGATTGTGCGCCGTCGCTTGGATTGTTGACTCTCAATGCCCTCGCTGCGGTCGATGAGATATTGATTCCGATTCAGCCGCATTTTCTCGCACTGCAGGGATTCGGCAAGCTTTTACAAACAATCGATTTGGTGAACAAAAGGATAAATCCGGCACTGAAAGTCAAATGGGTTTTACTATGTATGTTTGACAGCAGAGCGTCGCTTTCCGGCGAAGTGAGGGCAGACATCGAGCAGTTTCTTCAATCTGCACGCTCGGTCAATTGTGCCTGGGCAGGTGCTCAGATTCTGCCTGTGGCTATCCGCAGGAACATCAAGCTGGCTGAGGCCCCAAGCTACGGCAAGACGATTTTCGAATATGAGCAAAGCTGCCACGGCGCAAATGATTATAAAAAAGTGGCCCAGTTCATTCATAATCCTCATGCATTTACTTTAGAGAACACAGAATCGTCTGCTTCGATCCAGCAGGTTGCTGCAGAACCCTCAGACAAACCTCCGATAGACATTGTCGAAGTTGCTCCAGCAAAATCACAAACCGATGTTATTCAGCCCGTGCAATCACCATCTGCTAATCCATAGCAAACCCAGAATCTTTTAGGATATCTCAAAATTCCAGTCTGCAATAGAATAAGATTGATGTTCTCTTGAAACAATCTCATCTTCTATAACAAGTAATTTTCCGTCATGGCCTAATTTTAAGCTCCGTTTCCATCCGTCGTCTGAAATTAATTCAAAATTATTATCAATTTTTGTATAAACGCCAACCTCGCCCAGAGATGTAATACCTGTCTCTCCCTTTGAACGCTTCCATTCTTTATGGAGAAGATAGCGGCCTGTAGAATGAAAAGAAATTGAAGCGGTTTGATTTGCTTTTAAGCTGTGTATTTTTATTACTCGTGTAAAAGAGCATGTATTCCACCAATCTTTAATCAATCTTGGAGTTACATATAGAAAGGCAAGTGTACCGATATCACATATCCACGCTATGGGGATTAGCCAGATTGCTCGAGATGTTCCGATAATCCATATTGTCAAACATATCGGGCCAATGAATGGTATAAAAACCGGCGAACAGTGCTTTTTATGTTTGTACCATGCGATAATACAACCGATCGTTGTTATAAGGCTAATAGCAGGGAATAATAATCCTATGAGCAGTATATTTTCGGAACACATTGTCCAACGCCCTGTTATTTCTATTGCTTTTTCATTATCCTTTGGGTAAAGCTTTCCTAATATTCAATTAGAAACGTTTTTTTATTCAAAATCAATTGTTTTTTAAATATTTGTGATTAGAAAAAAAGTGAGTTCTATCAGGTCAGGTATTCGGGGTTTTCGAGGAGGGTTTTGATAAGATTCAGGAATTCGGCGGCGGTTTGTTCCGGGATTATGCGGCTGTCAGCGGCCAAAGTTAAGGAGAGCAATTTTCTTTCGGTGATTTGGCCGTCTTTGACGACGATTTGCGCAATTACATTACCTACGGCTACAATCGTGCTTGCAGGCGGCGGCACGATTCCTATGAAGGAATCGATGTTATAAGCGCCGAGGTTGCTTAGTCCTATTGTTTCGCCCTGAACCTCGTCTATCGTCAATCTGTTGCTTCGGGCCTTTTCAGTAAGCAGTTTCTCCTCGCGGGCGATATCGAGCAGCGTTTTCTTTTCAGCACTCTTGACGACCGGGACAACAAGCCCCTGCGGTGCGTTTACAGCAAATCCTACGTTCACAGAATCGGCAATTTTTATACTATTGCC